>NZ_JAKSYK010000181.1:0-281 GCF_022829425.1 Methylobacterium sp. J-072
TTGATCAGGTTCAGCAGGTGCATCCCGCTGTCGTGGATGTCGTTCGAGTATTCCCGGTAGGACGGCGCCGTGTGGATGCCGAACACCTCGTTCTTCATCACCTCCGAGAAGCCCAGGATGGCGTTGAGCGGCGTGCGCAGCCACCTCGCCAAGAAGCACCTGATGGCCATGCAGGTCGGCGACCGGGGCTTCTTCTACCACTCGAACGAGGGCAAGGCTGTGGTCGGCATCGTCGAGGTGATCCGGCCCTACTACCCCGACCACACCGACGCGACCGGCCG
>NZ_JAKSYK010000183.1:0-263 GCF_022829425.1 Methylobacterium sp. J-072
TTGAGGAAGGGAGACGCGGACGGCGTTTGTCCTTGCGGTCGGAGCTTTGGCTTCGACAAGTGAGAGACTAGTGCCGATCGTCGTATCTCTCTTTTTGAGCTCACCGATCTGGCTGCGCTGTGAAGCGCTGCTTGGTCGATTGTGAGGCTCCGTCTGAGAATTACGTGATCGGCCAGATCAATCTCTTCAACGTGAGAGTTTGATCCTGGCTCAGAGCGAACGCTGGCGGCAGGCTTAACACATGCAAGTCGAGCGGGCACCTT
>NZ_JAKSYK010000186.1:0-283 GCF_022829425.1 Methylobacterium sp. J-072
GCCCGTGTCGAGCACGTTGATCAGGTTCTTGCTGAAGTCCTGGCGGTTCTGCACCACAGACAGGTTCGAACCGAAGGTCGAAGCATCGGTGCGCAGCTGGCTGGAGGCGGTCGTCAACTTGCCCAGGGTGGTGTTGATGTCACCGTTGAGCAGGAAGCTCCCCTGCCCGACCGTCGAGGTCTTGGCCGAGGTGCTGGTGATCGAGGTCAGGCCCAGGCCGCTCGAGGTCTCGTCGGTGGCCGTGACCGTGAGGTTCGAGTTGCCCTTCGGGTTGAACTTGATC
>NZ_JAKSYK010000188.1:0-403 GCF_022829425.1 Methylobacterium sp. J-072
CGACCGGAACAACGCCTTCGTCAGCGGCGGCGCGATCGCGCCCGGCCTGATCCTCAACGACCCGCGCGGCCTGTCGAGCCTCGACTACTTCGGCACCGTGCGCCGCCGCCTCGACTACGCCTTCGCCCGCACCCCCGTGTACGGCACCGGCGGCTTCGCCTACGCCTCGGGCAGCGCCGGCCGCTCGTTTGGCCGCTACGCCGCCAACGACAGCTTCCGCACCGGCTACGGCGTCGGCGGCGGCATCGAGTACGCCCTGCCCACCGACTCGTTCCTGAACTTCTTCCGCTCCTCGGCCGTCACGCTCAAGGTCGAAGGCCTGTACGTCAACCTCGACCGCGGCACCCGCAACCAGGGTGTCCTGCTCGTCAACGCCGCCAACCTCGCCCCGGCCTATTCCAGC
>NZ_JAKSYK010000189.1:0-298 GCF_022829425.1 Methylobacterium sp. J-072
CCGGTCTGGTGGCTTGAGCGGCGTGCCCAGAACCCGATCCCATCTCGAACTCGGCCGTTAAACACGCCAGCGCCCATGGTACTGTGTCTCAAGGCACGGGAGAGTCGGTCGCCGCCAGACCCGCACATCGCAAACACACACTCCCTCATCACGATCACCGCTACGGCCCCGGAGCCCGCCGACACAGGCGAACAGCCAGCCCGGACCAGCCGCACAACCTTGGCGCGGGGTGGAGCAGCCCGGTAGCTCGTCAGGCTCATAACCTGAAGGTCACAGGTTCAAATCCTGTCCCCGCAAC
>NZ_JAKSYK010000193.1:0-5164 GCF_022829425.1 Methylobacterium sp. J-072
CGTTCGGCCCTCGCAGCCGGAGGCGGTCCAGCTTCAGGATACGCTTGAGGTGGGCAAACAGCATCTCAACCTTCTTGCGCTCGCGCCGCGAGGTTTTGCCTTCCTCGGAGCGCGCGATGTCGCGGGCCATGTCCCGCGCGCCCTCGTAGATCGAGCGCGGAACCTTACGCACCGCCTCGTTCGGGCAGCACCGCGCCTTCAACGGGCATGGCGCGCAGTCGAACTTGCTCGCGCGGTACAGCAGCGTCGCCCCGTCATTGACCAGGGTGCCGGTCGTGGTCAGCACCTGGCCCGCCGGGCAGCGGTAGACGTCGCCCGGCTGGTCGTAGGTAAAGTCGGCGCGTGAGAAGGTGCCGTCGGTGCGGGCCGACTTGTCGAACACGCTGATATGCGGCTCGATGCCCTGCTCGTAGACGAGCCAGCCCAGCATCGCGGCCGAACCGTAACCGCTGTCGCCGGCAAGCCGGGCCGGATAGAGGTCGAAGCGCTCGCGCGAACGCGCGATCATGCGTTTAGCCGCTGTGACCTCGGCTTGCCGGATGGCCGTGGTCGCCTCGACGTCGACGATGATCGCGTGGTCGAGGTCGATCAGATAGTTGGCTGTGTCGGCGAAGAACGCCTGCCCGCCGTGCGCTCCGGTCCAGCGCGCGGCCGGATCGGCGGGCGAGATGAACTTGGGCGGCACCGGCGTTGCGGCCCCGAAGGCGGCCTCGTCGAGGACGGCGAGGTACTCCTGAGCGGCGCGGCTCACGACCTCAGGCGGCAGGCCGGCAGAGCCTTCGACCCCCTTCTGCCGATTGGCATCGGCTCTGATCAGGCTGCCATCGACGGCAAAGCCTTCGCCACCCACGAGGCCCTCGGCGATGCAGCGAGCGAGCACAGTCTCGAACAGACGACGCAGGAGGTCACTGTCGCGGAAGCGGCCATGGCGGTTCTTGGAGAAGGTGGAATGATCCGGCACCCGGCCGTCGAGTCCGAGCCGGCAGAACCAGCGGTAGGCGAGGTTGAGGTGGACCTCGTCGCACAGCCGGCGCTCCGAGCGGATGCCGAGGCAGTAGCCGACGATCAGCATGCGGATCATCAACTCGGGATCGACGGAGGGGCGGCCCGTCGAAGCGTAGAACGGGGCTAGCTCCTGGCGCAGGCCGGCAAGGTCGACGAAGCGGTCGATGGAGCGAAGCAGATGGTCGGCGGGAACGTGAGTGTCGAGCGAGAACTCGTAGAACAAGGCACCCTGCTCGACTTGCCGAGGTCCCATCATCTGCTTCAATCTCCGTCTCTCGACAGGAGTGGATCACCTCATCACAACCGCTGCAACACCCGAGTTTTTCAACAGAATCGGCCGGAAGCAGCACGTCCGCTTCGGAGGCAATCCGGTGCAAAAGCAGACGATCCCCAACCGACCAATGTCAGACGCCCGAACCGCCGTTGGCGCCTCCCCAAAGCGGCCGTTCCTCGTCAGTCCGGCAGTTTCGTCTCGGCGTGGGACGCGGACTTCAATGGCCCATACGGAAGATTGCGGCCGGCCTACGCGAGAGGGGGTTAATGCGTAGACCGGCCGTCCATCATGCGGTCGACGACCATCGGACCGCATGATCGATTCGAGCCGTGGGGTCAGTGGGCCTCGATGGGGCTCGCCGTCCGCTGCGGCTTCTTCAGGACGGCGACCACGGCGAGGCTCAGCACGAGGCTGACGCCGACGAGATAGAAGCCGTCGGCATAGGCCATGACGTAGGCCTCGCGGCGGACCTGGGCCGCCAGCATGCCGAGGGCGGCTCCCTTAGCGGCTGCCTGGTCGACGATGTGCCCGTGCAGGCCGGCAGCCAGGGCGGCGATCCGATCCTGGGTGCGCGTGGCGTTCACTGTGATCGCCTCGGCCAACACCGAGAAGTGCATGTGCTCGCGCCGGTCGATCATCGTCGACAGCATCGCGATGCCAATCGAGCCGCCGAGGTTGCGCATCATGTTCGACAGGGCCGAAGCGTCGGCGGTGTCGCGTGGGCTCAGGCCGACGGTGGAGAGCTGCGAGAGCGGGATCGTGAACAGCGGCTGGCCGATGGCGCGCAGGAGCTGCGGCAGGATCAGCTGATCGGCCCCGACGTCGTGGGTTAAGCTGACGTTGATCCAGCAACTCGCGATGAAGAACAGCGTGCCCGCGACGACAAGCAGCCTCGCGTCGAGGGTCCGCATCAGCAGGGGCATCATCGGGAACAGGACGAGCTGCGGCAGGCCCGACCACATCACCACGTAGCCGATCTGCTGGGCGTTGTAGCCCTGGATCTGCGCGCAGTAGACCGGGATGATGTAGATCGATCCAAACGAGACCGCGCCAAGCACGGTCATCAGCACGCAGGCCCCGCCGACCGAGCGGTTTGCCAGCACTCGCAGGTTGATGAATGGACGCTCGGCGATCAGCTCCCGCACGATGAAGCCGGTGATGCCGGCGGCGGCCAGGAGGCTGACCTGGACGATGACGGGGGACCCGAACCAGTCCTTCCGCTGCCCCTCCTCCAGCACGTAGGTCAGGGCCGGCAGGCCGGTGGCCATCAGGCCGATGCCGATCCAGTCGCCCTTCAAGAGCTCAGCCCAGCGTGCCGGGACGTTGTCGAAGGCCCCGAGCTGGATCCCGGCGGCGAGCGGACCGAAAATCAGGTTCAGGTAGAAGATGTAGTGCCAGGACAGGTTGTCGGTGAGCCAGCCGCCCACCGTCGGGCCGATGGCCGGTGCGAAGGTGGCTGTCAGCCCGAACAGCGCGATGCCGATTGGTTGCTGGCTCTTCGACAGGCGCGTGCGCACGATGACGATGGCGGTCGGGATCAGCACACCGCCGGTGAATCCCTGGCCGGCGCGAAACAGGATCATCTGCGAGAGCGAGGTCGAGAGCGCGCAGGCGAGCGAGAAGGCGGTGAACAGCATCGTGTTCACGGACAGGTAGCGGCGCAGGCCGATCACCGACGAGAGCCAGCCGGTGAGCGGGATCACGATGATCTCGGCCATCAGGTAGGCGGTCGAGATCCAGCTGCCTTCCTCGGTCGAGGCGCCGAGCGCCCCCTGAATGTCGGCGAGCGATGCGTTGGTGATCTGAATGTCGAGGATGGCGGTGAACGCGCCGAGGATCGCGCCAAACACCGCGAGCCAGTCGCGTGCGCTCGCCTTGACCTCGGGCCTGCCCACGGCCGGCACGACGCTCATCGGGGGAGAGCCTCGCTAACGAGAGCATGGGCGGGTCGATGATTGCGGGGCTTCACCGGCTCGACGGCGTCATGGATATGAACGGTGGCTTCGACCGAGAGACCCGGGCGCAGGCGGCCGAGCATCGGATCGGCCTCGTCCAGGGCGACCCGCACGGGCACGCGCTGCACAACCTTGGTGAAGTTGCCGGTGGCGTTCTCGGGCGGCAGCAGGGCGAACTGCGCGCCGGTGCCGGGTGAGAAACTCTCGATCCGCCCCTCGAACTCGTGGTCGCCCAGCGCGTCGACGGTGAAGGTCGCGCGCTGGCCCTCCACCATCTGCCCGGTCTGGGTCTCCTTGAAATTCGCAACGAGGTAGATGTCGCGACCCATCGGCACCACGGTGAGCAGGCCGGTACCGGCCGATACGAACTGGCCGACGCGCAGCGAGCGGTCGCCGACCGTGCCGTCGATGGGCGCGACGATGGTTGTGTAGCTGAGGTTGAGCTGGGCCTGCTCCACTTTCGCCTGCGCGGCCTCAAGGCTCGCGCGGGCACTGCCCTCCAGTGCCCTCAGGCTGTCGACCTGCTTCCTTGCCGCCTCAAGGGAGGCGACGGACTTGTCGTGCGCCGCCCGCTTCTGGCGTAGGTCGGAGTCTGCCTGCTGCTGGCGCTGTGCCGTGCCCGAGCCGGTCTGCAGCAGGTTCTGGTAGCGGGTATATTCCTTGCCGGCGAAGTCGAGCGCCGCATCGGTGTTCTCGACCTCCGCCTTGGCCGAGGCGACCTGCGCCTGCTGCTGCAGGATAGCGGCGGCGGTCCCCAGCAGTTGGGCACGGCTCTTCCCGACCTCGGCTTCAGCCTGCTTGAGCATCACCCGGTACTCGCGGTCGTCGAGGCGCGCGATCACGTCGCCAGCCTTCACGGGCTGGTTGTCACCGACCAGCACTTCGGCGACGTGGCCGGCGATGCGCGGTGCGACCGTCACCTTGTCGGCCTGTAGGTAGGCGTCCTCGGTGGTCTCCAGGAAACGGCCGACGGTCCACCAGTGCCAGCCGTAGGTCCCGCCCCCACCCAGGGCGGCTAGGAGTAGGACCGGGACGATCACGTGCGCCTTTCGACGCTTGGGCGCCGGCCCGGCGGTCCGGCCCCCCGGGGAGGCCGGCGCGGGACCGCCAGCGGCGACTGTGGTAGCGGTCAAGGTTCCGGGCTGGGGAAGGTCGCTGGGTCGAGCGTCCATGATGGTGGCCAACATCAATACGATACGGTAAGGTATCGATATATGACGGCATGAGGCCTGACAAGGAGTACGACGATGGCAGCGACGGCCGAGCCCGAGTCGACGGCGAAGCGTGGTACTGGCGGTCGACCGACGCGCGAGGAGGCCGCTCGGCGCGAGGCACGCATCGTGGAGGTCGCCACCCGGCTGTTCATTGAGCGCGGCTTCGACGGCACCTCGATCGACGCGGTGGCGGAAGCCGCCGGCGTCAGCAAGCCGACTCTTTATTCCCGGTATCAGGACAAGCGTGCCCTGTTCGAAGCGGTCCTGCAGGATCGGATCCGCGAATGGCTCGCGCCCCTCTCTGCGGCGGCCGAGATGCAGGCGCTTCGCGCCGCCCCGAGGGACGCCGCAACGGTTCTGGACGAGTTGAGCCGCAACCTCCTCGCCCGGTCCCATGCACCGGGGGCTGCTGCGCTGACACGCTGCATTGCCGCCCAGGCCATACAGTTCCCCAACCTCGCCAGGCTCGCGTACGAGGAGGGCTGGCTCCGCGGCGTCAGGGCTTTCGGTCGCCTCCTCGTGGTCATGGCCGAGCAGGGACGAATCGCGATCGACTGCCCGGAGATCACCGCCGACCTGTGCCTGAACCTCGTTTTAGGACGCAGTTCGAATCAGGCTCTGTACGGCATAGAGGTTGATGGGGAGGTCCAGGAGAAGCGCCGCCGCGCGGCCGTCGCCGTCTTCCTTGCCGGCGTCCGTCCCAGTCCTGCTTGAAG
>NZ_JAKSYK010000197.1:0-9860 GCF_022829425.1 Methylobacterium sp. J-072
AGCGGAACCTGATCCGGGACCCAGCACACGAAGCGCCGCGCCAGCGGCACAGGTCGATCGGACGGACGCTGCGCGCCGTCGTGTGCTGGGTCCCGGGTCGCATTCCGCTGGCGCTGCATGCGCCCGGGAAAACGGCCGTGCAGACCCGCTCGACGCCATGTCCTGGCTCTCAGCCCCGACATCTTGAAAGGGCTGAGCCCTTTGGAAACCCGAACTTCAAGCCTCACCCGGGGGCGGGTGACGCGCGGCGCAGGCGCGCCTAACCTGCGCCCATGCGCGTCTTCCACACCGCCGATTCCGCTCGGCACGATCCCGAGCTCTACCTGCGCCGCGGCACGCCGATCCCGCATCCCGAGCAGGCCTCGCGCTACGCCATCCTGCACGCGGCGGCCCGGGACGGCGGCCACGCCCTCGCCGAGCCCGTCGATCACGGCCTCGACCCGATCCGGGCGGTGCACGATCCCGGCTACGTCGCGTTCCTCGCCGAGGCCTGGGCGCGCCGGGCGGAGATCCCGGGCATCGCCGACGAGATCCTCACCGGCAGCTTCGCCCGGCCGCAGATGCATCGGACGCCCGCCGGCCTGCTCGGGCGCGTCGGCCTCTACACCGCCGACACCTCGACGCCGATCCGGGCCGGGACCTGGGCGGCGGTCTACGGCGCGGCCCAATGCGCCGTCGCGGCCGCCGACGCGGCCCTGGAGACGGGCCACGCCTACGCCCTGTGCCGGCCGCCCGGCCACCACGCCTACGCGGATTCGGCCGGCGGCTTCTGCTTCCTCAACAACAGCGCAATCGCGGCCGAACGGATGCGGGCGGCCGCAGGCGGCCCCGTGGCGATCCTCGACATCGACGTGCACCACGGCAACGGCACGCAGGGGATCTTTTATACGCGCGGGGACGTGCTCACCGTCTCGGTCCACGCGGACCCGTCGGACTATTTCCCGTTCTATGCCGGCTATGCCGACGAGACCGGGGCGGGGGCCGGCACCGGCCTCAACCGCAACCTGCCGCTGCCGCCGGGCTCCGGCGACGCGCCCTGGCTCGCCGCCGTGGAGGCCGGGCTCGCGGCGATCGCGGCGTTCAAGCCGCGGGGGCTGGTGGTGGCTCTGGGCCTCGATGCCGCCGCGGACGACCCGATCGGCGTGCTCACGGTGACCCGGGCGGGCTTCGCCGCGGCGGCGCAGCGGATCGCGCGCGCCGGGCTGCCCACCGCGATCGTCCAGGAGGGCGGCTATCTCTGCCCGGCTCTGCCGGAGAACCTGACCGCCTTCCTGGCCGCCTTCGACGCGGCGCGCTGAGCCGGGGCTCGGGGCAGCCCGGATACCGCGCGGCGTGGTGCGAATATGGCGCAGCGCGACGCGAAGAGTGTCCTCCGAGCCGATCCCTGCACCGACGCGGCGCGGACGACCTGTATACCGACCCGACAGGGGCCGCCTGGGTTGCGGTCCCGGCGGGAGGACACGAGCGATGCGTGCGGGCGACGTCCGGCGGCCCGATGCGGCCAGCGCCCCCTGGTACGCCGGCCTGACCAGGCGGCACTGGCGCATCCTCTGGGGCAGCTACCTCGGCTGGATCTTCGACGGCTACGAGGCGGTCGCCCTGGTCTACGCGCTCCGCCCGGCCCTCGGATCCCTCCTCACCCCCGAGCAGGCCCAGACACCGGCCTTCTACGTGGGCGCGGCGATCGGGATCACCCTCCTGGGCTGGGGGCTCGGCGGGCTGATGGGCGGAATCGCGGCCGACTATATCGGCCGCAAGCGCATGATGATGCTGTCCATCCTGGGCTACGCCCTGTTCACGGGGCTGACGGCGTTTGCCGGGAGCTTCGCGCAGCTCGCGATCCTGCGGTTCATCACCGGACTCGCCATCGGCTCCGAATGGTCTACCGGCATCGCCCTGGTTGCCGAAACCTGGCCGAACCGGGCCCGGCCGAAGGGCTGCGGCTTCCTGCAATCGGGCTTCGGCGGCGGCGCGGTGCTCGCCGCGATCGTCTGGGCGCTGCTCGCCGCCTTCGACCCGCTCGGCCCGGACTCGTGGCGGATCATGTTCGCGCTGGGGGCGCTTCCGGCCTTCGTCTGCCTGTACCTGCGGCGCGCCCTGGAGGAATCCGAGCAGTGGATGCAGGCCCTGCGGGAGCAGCGCTGGGCCGCCACCGCCGCGGATGCCGCGAGCCCGCAGCCGAAGGGGCGGCGTCCGTTCTCCCTGACGGAGATCTTCCGGGAGCGCGAGAGCCGCCGGCGGGTCCTGCTTGCCACCCTGATGTCGTTCGCCACGACGGTCGGCTGGTGGGCGGTCTCGTCCTGGCTGCCGGCCTACACGGAGGGGTTGGCCAAGGCCGCCGGGGAGCCCGCCAACGTCTGGGGCCCGCGCATGGGCATCATCTACAATGTCGGGGCGATCACCGCCTACCTGATCTCCGGCTTCGTGGCCGATGCGGTCGGGCGGCGCGCCTTCCTGCTGATCACGTATGCCGGCTGCATCGTCACCTCGCTCGCCTGCTATCTCTGGACGGGCGGGCTGGTGCCCTTCATGGGGCTCGCCTTCCTGAACGGGTTCTTCACCCTCGGCTTCGCCTTCTCGTGGATGGCGATCTACCTGGTGGAGCTGTTCACCCCGGCCGTGCGGGCGACGGCGGCCAGCGTCGTGTTCAACGGGGCGCGCCTGATCGCCTGGATCTTCCCGATCATCGCCGGTCAGATCGTCACCCTGTCAGGCGGCGTCGCCGCGGCGGCCCTGACCATGTCGAGCGTCTACGGGATCGGGCTGATCGTGCCGTGGTTCATGCCGGAAACGACCGGGAAGCCGCTGCCGGACTGACGGCTTCGGCTCTCGCCCGAGACGGGCGAGAGCCGAAAACCAGTTCGGGACGATGCTCTAGGCCTCGTCGTCTTCGTCCTGATGCCGGCCCTTGAGCTTGGCGAAGACCGAATCGGCGTCGATCCGCTCCTCGCGGCCGCCATGCTCGGCCGTCTCCTCGGGCTCGGGCGCCGTCGAGACCTCGGTGGGCAGGAGCGAGGCGCCGGACTCGGCCGCCAGGGCGGCCGGGCGGTCGGCCGCCGCGCGCTGGACCTCGAAATCGAGGTTGATCTGGGTGGCCAAGCCCAGGGTCACCGGGTCCATCGGCTGGAGCGAGCCGGAATTCCAGTGGGTGCGCTCGCGGATCTGCTGGATCGTCGACTTGGTGGTGCCGACCAGGCGGATGATCTGCGCGTCCTTCAGCTCGGGGTGGTTGCGCAGCAGCCACAGGATGGCGTTGGGCCGGTCCTGGCGGCGGGAGAGGGGGGTGTAGCGCGGACCCTTGGTGGTGCGCTTCACCTCCGGCAGCTTCACCTTCGAGACGGCGGGCTTGAGCTTGTAGTGGGGCGCCTTCTGGGCCTTCTCGATCTCGTCGCGGGTGAGCTGGCCGGTGGAGACCGGATCGAGCCCCTTGATGCCGGCCGCGACCTCGCCATCGGCGATGCCCTTCACCTCGAGCGGGTGCAGCTTGCAGAAGTCGGCGATCTGCTCGAAGGCCAGGGAGGTGTTCTCGACCAGCCAGACGGCGGTCGCCTTCGGCATCAGCGGACCCTGGGACATGTGCTCTCGTGCTCCGGCCTGGCGGGACGGGGGCCGGGCACCGGGCCGCGGGCTCCGGATGCAGATCCGGAAGTCCCGTCTCACGCTGTCGAATGGGGATGGCTCACTATAGGGCCGCCCGGGGAAGGGCGCAATCGCGGGTTCGGCGGTTCGCGGTCGCTTGGCGCCGATTAACCGGCGCACGCGGCCGGGCTACAAACCGGATGTGAGCCTGACCGACTCACCCGCGAAGGCCGCACGCGGCCGGTTGCGGCCGGGAGTGCAGAGGATGGTCATCCTTCTGGCAGTTTCCAGACAAGCAGACGGCGAGTGGAGCTTCCAACTCCGACTCGCCGTCCACCCGCTGTTCTGGAGTTGGCTAAACCCTAACGGGTAATTGCCAGGGATCGGCGGTAGCCGCCGCCGATCCCACTCCCCAATATAGCGCGGACCGGGACCAGCAACAACGGCCGCGCGGGGATGGGCAAGCCCCCTACTTCCCCGGCAGCCCGTGGACGATCGGGAAGAACGTGTCCTTCCAATCCTTCGGCTCGGCCTTGATGGTCTTCATCGCGTAGAAGTGCCGGGCCTGGAGCATGATCCCGTACGGGGTGGTGGAGAAGGTGGTCCCCGGTTCCTTCATGATCGCCACCAAGGTCTCGGGGGGCGTCTTGTCGTTGGTGGCGGCGATGTAGTCCTTGGCGGCCTGGAGCGGGTCCTTGGCGATCTCGGCATTCGCCTCGTCGATGGCGGCCACGATCGCGGCGGCGAGCTTGGGGTTGCGGGTGAACCAGCCGGTGCGGGCGTAGAAGATCGCGTTGCTCACCGGCTCGCCGACCAGCTCGTAGGAGTTGAGCACCGCGTGGATCGCCGGGTTCTGCAACTCGCGCTGCTGGAACGGCGGCAGCGAAAAGTGGCTGTTGACCTCGTTCTGGGGGCTGGCGAGCGCCGCCACCGCGTCAGGATGGCCGAGCTGGACGGTGAGCGGGTCGAGCCGGGACGCCCCGTCCGGCCCGAACGCCTTCCTGGCGGCGATCTGCAGCAGCACGGCCTGGGTCGAGACCTTCACGGAGGGCAGGGCGATCTTGTCCTTGCCGGAGAAGTCGCTGAGCGTCTTCACGTCCGGGTTGCGGGTGAGCAGCAGCATCGGCGTCGAGCCGACCCCGCACAGGCCCTTCACGTCGCCGCGGGTGCGGTCGTTGAGCAGCAGCATGTTGGTGGAGCCGCTGTCGACGATGTCGATGTTGCCCGACAGGAGTGCGTCGTTGCCGGCCGCGCCGCTGGTCAGGTTGACCCACTCGACCGTGACATCCCCGAGGCCGGCCGCCTTGGCCTGCTTCTCGATCAGCTTGTGCTGCTCGGCGAGCACCGCCGGCAGGTAGACGAAGCCGGGCTGCCGGCTGATCCGGACCTTGGCATCGTCGGCCTTCGCCACGCCGGCAAACGGGGCGGCGAGTGCCAGCCCGGCCAGCAGCAGGGCGGCGGGCCCGCTCCGGAAGAGGTGGCGGCAGATCCCCGGACTCGCAGCCGCCCGCGACGCACGCACCATGTCATTCCTCCCTTGTCCCGCCGGCTTCATGTCCGGATCCGGGCTCATGTTGACGGCAAGTGGACAGGCTCAGGCTAATAAGCGCAAGGCCCACGGCAGTCTTCACGGTGCGGTAACGGTAACGTTGCACACTCTCTCCGTGTGAATTTTCGTCCCGGGAGCGGACTCGTGAAAATCGGCATCGGGGCGAAGCTCCACACCATCACGGCCACCGCCCTGGTCGGCGTCGCCGTGGTCTCGGGCATCGGCCTGCTCAACCTGAAATCCCAGGTCGAGCAGGACCGCATGGCCAAGACCCGCAACCTGACGGACGTGGCCTACGGGGTGGCGGCCTATTTCGAGGGCGAGGAGCGGGCCGGGCGGCTGTCGCGGGCCGATGCCCAGGGCGCAGCGATCCGGGCCGTGAAGACCCTGCGCTACGACGCCCAGGAATATTTCTGGATCAACGACATGCAGCCCCGCATGGTCGCCCACCCGATGAAGCCCGAGCTCGAGGGCAAGGACATGGCCGGGGTGCAGGATCCCACCGGCAAGTACCTGTTCCGGGACTTCGTCGACCTCGCCAAGCAGAAGGGGCAGGGCTTCGTCGATTATTCCTGGCCCAAGGCCGGGTCCGACGCACCGGTGCCGAAACTGTCCTACGTGCGCGGCTTCGCGCCCTGGGGCTGGGTGATCGGCACCGGCATCTATGCCGACGACACCGCCGCGATCCTGTGGAACGCGGCCTGGCGGGCGGCGGCCGGGATGCTGGTGGTGATCGCCCTGATCGCCCTGCTGGCGGCCGTGATCGGGCGCCGGGTGACGCGGCCGCTCCTGGCCCTGAACCAGGCCATGCACCGCCTCGCGGCGGGCGACACCGCCGCCGCCGTGCCGGAGCGCGGGCGCAGCGACGAGATCGGCACGATGGCCGGCGCCGTGCAGGTGTTCAAGGACGCGCTGATCGCCAAGGCCGGGGCGGATGCCCGCGCCGCCGACGACGTCGAGGGGGCAGCCCGCCGGGCCGCTTCCCTCGACCGCCTGACCCGGGCGTTCGAGACCCGGGCGGGCGCGCTGAGCCGGGGCCTCGCGGCGGCGGCCTCCGAGCTCGAAGTCACCGCCCAGGCGATGACCGCCACGGCTGCCCGCGGCACCGAGCGCTCGGGCGCGGTCACCGCCCAGGCGGCCGGGACCTCGGCGGACGTCCAGACCGCGGCGGCGGCCACCGAGGAGATGTCGGCCTCGGTCCAGGAGATCGCCGGGCAGGTGCACCGCACCTCGGAGATCGCCGGGCGGGCGGCCGAGACCACCCGCCAGGGCGAGGCGACCGTGCGGGCGCTCGCCGACGGCACCGAGCGGATCGGCAACGTGGTCGCCCTCATCTCGGGCATCGCCGCGCAGACCAACCTGCTGGCCTTGAACGCCACCATCGAGGCGGCCCGCGCCGGCGAGGCCGGCCGCGGCTTCGCGGTGGTCGCCACGGAGGTGAAGGAGCTGGCGAGCCAGACCGCCAAGGCCACCGATGACATCGCCGCGCAGATCGGCCGGATCCAGGGCGAGACCCGGCAGGCCGTGGCGGCGATCGGCGAGGTCGGCCAGACCATCGAGGAGATGCGCAGCATCGCGGTCGGGGTGGCGGCCGCCATGGAGGAGCAGAACGCCGCGATCCAGGAGATCGTGCGCGGGGTGGTGAGCGCCGCCTCGGGGGCGCAGGCGGTGTCGGGCAGCATCGCCGACCTGCGCCAGGGCGCCGACGAGACCGGGCTCGCCTCCGAGCAGGTGCTGGCGGCCGCCCGCGACCTCACCCGCGGCTCCGACGACCTCGACCAGGCGGTCAAGGACTTCTTGGCCGAGGTGAAGGCCGCCTGAGCGCCGAGACCGGGTTCCCAAAGGGCTCAGCCCTTTGGCGGGGTATCGGGGGCGGAGTCCCTGAGTGATCTGCAGGGCTCTGCCCTGCACCCGCAAAAGGTCTCGACCTTTTGAAACCTGGACTTTCAGGCCTCGGCCGCCAGGAACGCCGCCAGGGCCTCCGAGAATTCCGGGGTGCGCAGGTAGCCGTAGGATTTGTGCCGGTTCTCGGTGCCATCCTGCCGCCGGTAGGCGTTGATCACCGGCACGTCCCGGATCCGCACCCCGGCGGCGTTCGGCGGGTAGATCGCGGCGAGGTCGTCGCCCACCGTGGCGATGTCCTGGCGGTCCATCAGGTTGGTCCAGGCCGTGACGGCTTCCGGCACGCACAGGTCGCCGTGCTCGGCGGCGAGCTTCAGCTTCAGTTCGGCGAGCCCCAGCGGCGAGCCGAGGGTGACCAGGGTGCAGCGGGGCAGGGGGGGGCCGTCCCGCTCGGCGGCCCGGAGCACGTCGTAGGCGATCAGCCCGCCCATCGAGTGCGCGGCGATCAGAACGGTGCGATCCGCCGCCTCGGCCAGGGCCTCGCGCAGGCGGGCGCGGGCGGCGTTCCGGAACGCGGCATCCTCGTAATAGCCCCAGAGGTCGTCGAGGCGGTATTCCAGGATCAGGCCGTCGACCGGAGTGAATCCGGTGGCCTCCTCGAGATGCGCGAGGCCGCGATAGATCCGGTCGGTGAGGGTGGGCTCGGCCTGCGCGGGATCGTCCGCCGGGGACGGGAACGGGCCGGTGCCGGGATCGGCGCTGTAGGGCTCGCGGTTGAGCCCGCCGGCCAGGGGTTCCGGGTAGCGCAGATCCGCCCAGTAGACGAAGCTGAACGGCACCGCGGGCGCCGAGCCCCCGCGGTTGCGGGCGAGGCCCTCCAGGATCGCCGCCCGCCACCAGGCGGCCTTCTCATCCCGGGGCGGCTTGTTGGCGAGCCCGTGGATGCCGATGAGTGTCGTCCGACCCAGTGTCCGCCCCTCCCGGATCGGCGATGCGTCCGCGCGGGCGAGATAGCGCCGGACTGCGCCGCCGGCACTGCGGCGAATTCTTCACCGCGGCGGGATCAGTCGAACAGGCTGGAGACGCTGGATTCCGTGGCGGTCCGGCCGATCGCCTCGCCGAGCAGCGGCGCGATGGTCGCCACCCGGATGTTGCGGGCGAGCTTGACGGCCTGGGTCGGCTGGATCGAGTCGGTGATCACCAACTCCTTCATCCGCGAGGCGGCGATGCGCGAGACCGCGCCGCCCGACAGCACGCCGTGGGTGATGTAGGCGGAGACGTCCTTGGCGCCGGCCTTGAGCAGGGCCTCGGCGGCGTTGACCAGGGTGCCGCCCGAATCGACGATGTCATCGACCAGGATGCAGGAGCGGCCCTCGACCTCGCCGATGATGTTCATCACCTCGGATTCGCCCGGCCGCTCGCGGCGCTTGTCGACGATGGCGAGCGGGCAATCGATCCGCTTGGCGATGGCCCGGGCGCGCACGACGCCGCCGACATCGGGGGAGACCACCATGCGGTCGGCGGTCGGCAGCCGCTCCTTGATGTCGCGCACCATCACGGGGGCGGCGAACAGGTTGTCGGTGGGGATGTCGAAGAAGCCCTGGATCTGGCCGGCATGGAGATCGAGGGTCAGGACCCGGTCGGCCCCGGCCTCGGTGATCAGGTTCGCCACCAGCTTGGCCGAGATCGGGGTCCGGCCCGAGGTGCGCCGGTCCTGCCTTGCGTAGCCGAAATACGGGATCACCGCCGTGATGCGCCGGGCCGAGGACCGACGCGCGGCGTCGATCATGATCAGCAGCTCCATCAGGTGGTCGTTGGCCGGGAACGAGGTCGACTGGACGATGAACACGTCCTCGCCGCGCACGTTCTCCTGGAGCTCGACGAAGATCTCCATGTCGGCGAAGCGCCGGACCATGCACTTGGCCAGCGGCAATTCGAGATAGGCGGCGATCGCCTCGGCCAAGGGCCGGCTCGCGTTGCCGGCGATGATCTTGATCGAGGATTTCATGACGTCCGCCCACTCGCGGCCGAGCTTCGCGCCGCACTCCGAACACCGGTCCCGCGCGGGCCGGATGGATCTGATGACGGGCGAGGCTCTTAGCAGCGGGCCGAAGGTGTCACAATGCCTTCACGCGCGCACCGCACAGGCGCGCGCCCGGAACGGCCGGTGCAGAGTGCGGCTCAGACGGCCGGCGGCTCCAGCAGCCGGTGCAGGTGGACCACGAAATAGCGCGTCTGCGCGCTGTCGACGGTGGCCTGGGCCTTGGCCCGCCAGGCGGCCTGCGCGGAGGCGTAGTCCGGGAAGATGCCGACGATGTCGAGGCCCTTGATGTCCCGGAACTGGACGCCGTCGAGGTCCTGCAACTCACCACCGAAGACCAGGTGCAGCTTCTGGTCGCTATCGATCGCCGTCGCCATGACCTCTCCTTAACGTCCCGCCGCGGCGCCCGCTTATGCCCGGCGCCGACGATTCCATCGACGGCTTCATCGACGGTTTCTCCGCGCTCCGCAACAGCGCGGCGCGGCGACGGGGCAGGTACGAAACGACCCGGTCCCCATGGTAGAGCGCTCGCCGCCGAAGTGGATACCGGTTCGGCGTCAGCGAGCGCGTCCAATCAAGGACTTAGAGCGCCTAACAGAACGGCACGGAGCGAGGCTTTCAGCGTGGGTTTAGCATGGCCAGCCCGCTTCTGCCCGATGATCTCTGGGATGAGATCGCTCAGCTCCTCCCGCCGCCTCGGCCCCGTCCGAAGGGCGGGCGTCGTCCAATGGATAACGGCGCCGACCAGACGGGCACCCTGGCTGCACCCGCCCTGGCGCTCGGCCGGCCGGGCCGGACCGCGACATGAAGACGGCGGACGCCCGGGGGCGCCCGCCGCTGAACGTCACT
>NZ_JAKSYK010000214.1:0-108297 GCF_022829425.1 Methylobacterium sp. J-072
GATTTTGGCGTTTTGCCTGGGCGCGGGCGAGTCCTGATCCCGGGCTCGCGCTTTTCTGGACTGCGCCCCATATAGGCGGCGGCGGGCCACTTCTGTGGCCGGCTTTGCGCGCCCTCTCCCTCCCCCCTCTGCGGGGGAGGGTGGCCCCTGCGTTAGCAGGGGTCGGGAGAGGGGAGCGACGCTTCCGGATCGGTCCCGACGGGCGACACATCCTGAACCGTCGCGCTGCCCCTCTTGCGGGACTTCGTCCCGGCCCGACCCCCTTCGGGGGCCACCCTCTCCCGCAGAGGGGGGAGGGAAGGCGCGTAGCATCTCCGGGCTAGGTTTCCTTTCCAGCCGGGGATGATCCGGAAACCGATGCGAGACCACCCTGTCCGAGCGAGCAAGGGCAGAAGCGGCCGCCGCGGGAACCGGACCTATCGATCGGAGCGGGCATGACCTCAGGACCAGAGTCGCAATCCCAGTCGCAGGCGGTCGGCAACGGCCATGACGGTGCGGACGATGCCGTGCTGCCCTTCGCCGTCGAGGCCCTCGACGTGCGTGGGCGCCTGGTCCGGCTCGGCCCCTCGGTGGACACGATCCTGCGCCGTCACGGCTATCCGGATGCCGTCGCCCGGCTGCTGGGCGAGGCCGCGGCGCTCACGGTGCTGCTCGGCTCGTCGCTGAAGTTCGAGGGCCGCTTCCAGCTCCAGACCAAGACCGACGGCCCGGTGGCGATGATCGTGGTCGATTTCGAGGCGCCGGATCGCCTGCGCGCCACCGCCCGGTTCGACGCGGAGCGGGTCGCGGCGCTCGGCGAGCGCCCGCTGAAGGATGCCGACCTGATCGGCGCCGGCCACCTCGCCATGACCATCGACCAGGGCTCAGCGGCCAGCCGCTACCAGGGCGTCGTCGCCCTCGAAGGCCAGAGCCTGGAGGAGGCCGCGCACCAGTATTTCCGCCAGTCCGAGCAGATCCCCACGCAGGTGCGCCTCGCGGTCGCCGAAGCGGTGGAAGAGGGCACGGGCCGTTGGCGCGCCGGAGGCCTGATCGTGCAGTTCCTGCCGCAATCGATCGACCGGGCCCGCCTCGCTGACCTGCCGCCCGGCGACATCCCGGAAGGCCACACCCACCTGTCCGGACAGGCGGTCGAGGACGATGCCTGGGTCGAGGCGCGGTCGCTGGTCGGCACCGTGGAGGATCACGAGCTGGTCGATCCGAGCGTATCGAGCGAGCGCCTGCTCTACCGGCTGTTCCACGAGCGCGGCGTGCGGGTGTTCGACCGCCAGCCGGTGCACGAGGCCTGCCGCTGCTCGCGGGAGCGGGTGATGGGCATGATCCGCTCGTTCTCGCCGCAGGAGCGTCGCGACATCGTCGCGGATGACGGCCGCATCGTCATCACCTGCGAATTCTGCTCCCGGCGCTACGATCTCGACCCGCAGGAGGTCGAGGCCGAGATCGGCGCGCAGCCGAACCAGTAGAGTTTCGGCCGATGGCGCCGATCGACCCGTCGATCGGCCTTCCCAATCACACCCTCATCCTGAGGTGACCGCGCAAGCGGGCCTCGAAGGAGCCCTCCAGAAGCCTCAGGGCGTCCTAGAGCCCTCCTTCGACGCCTTCGCTACGCTTCGGCACCTCAGGATGAGGGGAAGATCTGGATTGCACGGGCATCGTGAGCAAGGACGATGACGCCCGCGGCACCTTCTTTACCGGGAAAACCCATCACACCTTCAGCACCGGCTCGGCGATATCGCCGCCGCCGCGGGCCTTCAGATATTCCGGCTGGAACAGGCACATCCGCACGGCGTCGCGATAGCGGCCGTTCACGAAGAACTCGTCCTTCAGGACGCCCTCGGGGTGGAAGCCGCAGCGCTCGTAGATGCGCACCGCCCGGGCATTGTCCCGGTCCACGTGCAGGTACAGCTTGTGGATGTTGAGGACGCTGAAGGCGTAATCCATGGCGATCCGGGTCGCCTGCCAGGCATAGCCGCGGCCCTGGAAGTTCGGGTGGATCGCGATCTGGAATTCGCAGCGCCGGTGCAGGTGGTTGATCTCGACGAGCTCGATCAGCCCAGCGGGCTCGCCGCTCGGGTCGGCGACGATGAAGCGGCGCTCGGTCTGGTTGTGGATGTTGCGCTCGTAGAGCTGCTGCAGCTCGGCGAAGGACTCGTAGGCCTCCTCGAACCAGTAGCGCATGATGCTGTCGTTGTTGTTCAGCTGGTGGACGAAGCGCAGGTCCTCGCGTTCGAGCGGGCGCAGCTTGATGGTGATGCCGATGAGCGCGTTCATGACGCGTAAGCCTCGATCAGGGCCCTCAGGAACCGCTCGCCCTTGCCGAGCGCGTCGAGGGTGATGAATTCGTCGGGTTGGTGGGCCTGGGCAATGTCGCCGGGTCCGCACACGACGGTCGGGATCCCGGCCTGCTGGAAGCGCCCGGCCTCGGTGGCGTAGGGCACCGCGATGGTCCGGTTGCGCCCGGCAAGCCGCAGGCACAGCAATTCGGCCTCGGAGCCGGGTTCGGGTGCGAGCCCCGGAATGTCGACCTCCTCGATCGTCTCGATTCGCCCGTAATCACCGTAGCGGTTCAGGCGCTCGCGCGTCACCCGCTCGACCTCCTCGGCGAACAGGCGCGGGATCTCGCCCGGGTCGAGGTCCGGCAGGCCGCGATACTCCCAGTGGAAGCGGCACTCCTTGGCGAGGATGTTGCGCGCCGTGCCGCCGTGGATCGTCCCGACATGGACCGTGGTGGCGGCCGGGTCGAACCGCCCCGACGCGTCGCCGCGCTCGATCATCCGGTCGGCGATCCGGCTGAGGCCGGCGACCAGCTCGCAGGCCGCCGCCACCGCGTTGGCCCCGAGGGCCGGCCGGGCGGAATGGGCCTCGCGGCCGTGCACGATGGTCAGGCAGGTAACGATGCTCTTATGCGCGTCCGCCACCTCCATCCCGGTCGGCTCGCCGACGATCACCGCGCCGGGGCGCGGCAGGTCCGCGCCGAACCGGGTGATCGCATCCATGGAGCCGAGGCAGGTGGTCTCCTCGTCGTAGGAGAGCAGAATGTGGATCGGCCGCTTAAGATCGGCGGCCAGCATGTCGGGCACCAGGGCCAGCGCCAGGGCGTCGAAGGCCTTCATGTCGACCGCGCCGCGGCCATAGGCCCGGCCGTCGGCGACCCGCAGGGTGAACGGATCGCTGGTCCAGGCCTGGCCCGCCACCGGGACCACGTCGGTATGGCCGGAGAGGACGACACCGCCCTCGACCATCGGGCCGACCGTGGCGAACAGGGCCGCCTTGTCGCCGGCCGCGTTCGGCAAACGCAGATAGGGGACGCCCCAGCCGTCGAGATAGGCGCAGACGGAGTCGATGAGGGCGAGGTTCGACTTGTCGCTCTCGGTATCGAACGACACGAGGCGGGCGAGCATGTCGAGCGGGCTGAGCCGCTCGCCGTTCCCAGACATGGATCCCTCCGGAGCGAGGCCCCGGCGCCGGGACCTCAGTGCAGGCTGCGGCGGACATGGGGGCTGTCGAGGGAGAAGGCGGGAATCTCGGCCTCGAAGCTCTCGCCGGCCACCGTCGCCATGGTGTAGCTGCCGGCCATCAGGCCATCGGGCGTGTTAAGCGGGCAGCCGCTGGTGTAGCAGAAGGACTCGCCCGGCTCCAGCACGGGCTGCTTGCCGACCACACCCGTCCCCCGCACTTCCTGGCAGGCGCCGTGGCCGTCGATGATCCGCCAGTGGCGGGAGCGCAACTGCACCTGCTCGCTGCCGGTGTTCACGATCTCGACCGTATAGGCGAAGAAATAGCGGCTCTCGTTCGGGGAGGATTCCTCCTCGACGAAGCGGGGCTGAACGGTCACTCGAATTCCCCGCGTCTCGGCCTTGTACATCGCCCTATTAGGCCCTTCTTCGAACGGTGCGATTCGATGAAGACGAATTGAACGCGCTTCACTCGCGGTGGTAGTGGGCGGTGAAATCGGCGTCAATTGCGGCGGACTACCTCGCGCGGATGATGTCGCAGGCCTATCGGACCGTGGCGGGAAGCGGCACTGGACGGCCCGCGCTCTCGGTTAAGCCGGCATTAGCCAGTCCCAGCGGAGAACGTGTAGGAACGCGGATCCACCCGGAGGCGCGCGAAGGAGTCGATGCGCGATGAACGCGGGCGCAGGCACGGATGCCGCAGATTCGCAGGCCGCCAAGTCGGGCGACGCCGATTCGAGCGCCGGGACCCGCTCCGGCATCCTGCCGGCCGAGGCGATCGCCGCGCTGGCCCAGGCGGGCGGCATACGCGTGGCCGAGGCCTTCGCGGGCGACCAGATCCAGCCCGCGAGCCTCGATCTGCGCCTCGGCGCCACCGCCTACCGAGTCCGTACCAGTTTCCTGCCGGGCGCGAGCCGCACGGTCCAGGCCTGCGTCGAGCGCCTGTCGCTGCATCGGATCGACCTGCGCCCCGGCGCGGTGCTGGAGACCGGCTGCGTCTACATCGCCGAACTGCAGGAGAGCCTGGCGCTGCCGGGCAACTTGGCGGCCGCAGCCAATCCAAAAAGCTCCACCGGCCGCATCGACGTGTTCACCCGGGTGATCACAGACCGGGGCGAAGCGTTCGACCAGGTCGAGCCCGGCTATACCGGGCCGCTCTACGCCGAGATCTCGCCGCGCACCTTTCCGGTGCTGGTCCGGACCGGCTCGCGCCTGTCGCAGATCCGCTTCCGCCAGGGGTCACCGCGGCTGACCGAGGCGGAACTCGGCCAATTGCACCTGC
Organism: Methylobacterium sp. J-072; assembly: GCF_022829425.1. Classification (NCBI taxonomy): domain Bacteria; kingdom Pseudomonadati; phylum Pseudomonadota; class Alphaproteobacteria; order Hyphomicrobiales; family Methylobacteriaceae; genus Methylobacterium; species Methylobacterium sp. J-072. Next base: position 4,735 of record NZ_JAKSYK010000214.1, read on the forward strand.
GCGCGCCGCTGGTCGATTCCGACGCCCCGTCTTTCCACGGCGGCGTCGCGGTGTCGGTGGACCTGTCCGGGTTCGACGGGCTGATCGGCTACCGGGCCAAGCGCCATACTGGCCTCGTCGATGTCGACGCCCCGGGGCGCCACCGGGCGGTGGATTTCTGGGAGCCCCTGGCGGCGGACGGATCGGGCGCCCTGATCCTCGATCCCGGCCAGTTCTACATCCTGGCGTCCAAGGAATCGGTGCAGGTCCCCCCGGACCACGCCGCCGAGATGGTGCCGTTCGATCCCCTGGTCGGCGAATTCCGGGTCCATTACGCCGGGTTCTTCGACCCCGGCTTCGGCCATGCCGGGGCCGGCGGCGCGGGCGCCCGCGCGGTGCTCGAAGTCCGCTCCCGCGACGTGCCGTTCCTGCTGGAGGACGGCCAGATCGTCGGCCGGCTGGTCTACGAGCGGATGCTGGCGGTGCCCAAAACCCTCTATGGCGCGGGGGCCGGCTCGAACTATCAGGCCCAGGGGTTGAAGCTCTCGAAGCACTTCTTCCTGTAGACCCGTCAGCCCGGACCCCGCGCGGGAGCAGCTTTCGCATGGACGCGGTGGACCGAAAAATCCTGGACGTCCTCCAGCAGGACGCGACGCTGCCGGTCGCCGAGCTGGCCGAGCGGGTCGGCGTCAGCGCCGCCCCGTGCTGGCGCCGGGTCAAGAACCTGGAAGCCTCAGGCGTGATCCGCGGCCGGGTCGCCCTCGTGGACCGGCGCAAGGTCAACGTCCCGACCACGGTGTTCGTAGCGGTGAAGGCGCCCCGCCACGCGGCCGACTGGTCCGACGCGTTCCGCCGGGTGGTCGCCGGCTTCCCGGAGATCGTCGAGGCCTGGCGGCTCACCGGCGAAATCGACTACCTGCTGCGCATCGTCGTGCCCGACATCGAGACCTACGACGCCGTCTACCAGCGGCTCATCGCCAAGCTCGAATTCTCGAACCTGTCCTCCTCCATCGCCATGGAGGAGATGAAGTACACGACCGCCGTGCCGACCATTTATATGGAGTGACGGTTTCGGGTCGGGCGGCCCCCTCCACCGTCATTGCGAGCGCAGCGAAGCAACCCAGTGTCGCGCACGGTCTCAGAACGCTGGCGTTTCCCTAGGTTGCTTCGCTCCGCTCGCAATGACGGCGTGGGTGTCACATCACCCCGCCGCGACCTCATAGGTGCGGTGGACCGAAGAAGCCTGCGCCCGGTGGTCGTAGCCGTAGACGTGGATCGAGATCGCCGGGTCCGGACCGTCATTGGCGATCCGGTGCAGGTTCGGCCCCGAGGGCATCATGCAGGCCACGTAGCCGGGTACCCGGACCACATCCAGGGTCGCGACCGCATGCGTGTCGCTGATCGGGCGATACCAGGTCTCGCGCAGGCTGCCGCTGAGCAGCCCGAAGCAGCAGGAACAGTGGTGATCGTGCACGGGCGTCACCGCACCGGGGCTCCACACCATGGCCCAGACGCTGAGCGCCCGGGTGCCGAACAGCAGATTGCGGCCGAGGCCCTCCGGCGGCGCGACGAGCCGCGTCGGGTCCAGCAAGTCCGGCCGCGCCAGGATCTTCAGCAGGGTCGCCCGGGCTGAAGCGAGATAGGCGTCCGGGGAGCGCCGGGCCGAGAGCGCGAGATCCGCCAACATCGCCTCGACTTCGGCTGGATGGGTCAGCGGGGTCATGCGCACTCTCCTCAAAGGCCCTCCGTCAGGCTGCGTGAAGCCTAGCGCGGAGGGGCCGGAGACGGGTTGCGAAGATCGTGGTCGGATGGCCTGCCTGAGCAATTGGATTGCGCGGAAGGGCGAAAGGTAGAAATGTCATTTCAACCTCACCGGAAGATGTGCAGTGAGTTCGCGCGTCGGCCTGATGTAGCGCAATGAGACCAGCGCGCGTCTCATGCGATTTTTGGTCGATCCGTGCGCAGCTCAACCCCGTCATTGCGAGCGCAGCGAAGCAACCCAGGGAAACGCCACATTCGGAGATCGCGCGCTGCCCTGGGTTGCTTCGCTGCGCTCGCAATGACGGCGCGGGGTGGAGGGGCCGGATCGTGCTTCGGCACCCGCAAGCGCCGGTCAGGACCCGGCGACGGAGCGCTCGAAGGCGCGCACCAGAGTCCTGTCGAGCTTGCCGTCCATGCCGTGCAGGATCGCCATGGCTGCGGCGGCCGGCATCGGGGCGCGGTAGGGGCGACGCTCGACCAGGGCCGCGTAGACGTCGCAGACGGTGATCAGGCGGACGATGTCGTCGATGGCGTCCCCGGCGAGGCCGTCCGGGTAGCCGGAGCCGTCGAGCAATTCGTGGTGGTGGCGCACCACCTTGAGCACGGCGTCGTCGAAGCCGCCGGCCTGGACCAGGATCTGGTGCCCGAGGGCGGCATGCGTGCGCATCACCGCCCGCTCGGCCGGGTCGAGGGGGCCGGCCTTGTTCAGGATCGCCAGCGGGATCCTGGCCTTGCCGACATCGTGGACCAGGGCGGCGCGCACGAGCTGCTGACGGTCGGCCGGCGAGAAGCCGAGGTCGATCGCGAAGGTCGCGGCGAGGCCCGCCACCAACAGGCAATGCTGATAGGTGGCGTCGTCGTAGGCGCGCACCGTGTCGAGCCAAGCGGTCAGCCCGCCTTGGCCGATCGCCCCGAGGATCGGCTCCAGGCCGTCATTGACCAGGGCGGCATCGACGCTGCCCGTATCCCGCGCGGCATCGAGCAGGTTGGCGATGACCGCGCCGGCCTTGTCGGCGGCCTGGACGACCAGCGGAGACTTACTGCGCGCGCCGGGCTTGGGGACGTCCGAGACGGGTGAGAGCTGCGCCCGAAGGGCCTCGACCACGGTTCCGACCGGCGTGTCCTCGGGCAGGCAGAGCCGCGCCCCGAGCCCGCGCGCCGCCGACAGGCTGCGGGTGCCCATGCTGCGCATCAGGAAGATCCGCGGCAGGGCCGGGGAATCGGCGATCAGCGTCCGCAGGCCGACGAGCGGGGAGGGCTGCAGCAGGTCGAGATCGACGACCAGGGCGCGGCATGGACTGGAGGGCGCTGCCGCGGCGGCGTCCAGCACCGTGCAGGGGGCGACCTGTTGCAGCGCCAGCAGCAGATCGGCGCGGCGGGCAGCCTGATCGGTGTAGAGGACGACGGTGCCCGCGCGCATCTGGCCCTTCGTGGCATGGAACCGCCGCCGCGACGCGATCGGATCCGGACCACGCAGCAGGCAACCCCATCTAGCGCGACCGTCTTGCCAGACCGTAACGGCCCGCGCAGGCCTTCAACCGGCGGCGGCCGCGTCGAGCAGCCAGGCTACGTCACCGACACTGGTGACCCGGCCCGCGGGCAGATCCTCCCCGGCGGCGAGCCGGGCCAGGGGTTCGCGCTTGCCGGCGCCGGTGACCAGGAACAGCACGTGCCGCGAGGAGGCCAGGGCCGGGAGCGTCAGGCTGATACGCGGCACGAACGGCGCCAGGCCAGCTTCGGGCACGGGCGCGACCAGGCGCGCGGTCTCCTCGACCGCCGGCTTGCCGGGGAACAGGGAGGCCGTGTGGCCGTCCTCGCCGAGGCCGAGCAGGACCAGATCGAACAGCGGTCGGGCCGGATCGAGGGTTTCGGCCCCGTAGAAGTCGAGGAGGGTTCGCTCGTAGGCCCGAACCCCGATCTCGGCGCCCTCGTCGGAGGGGATGAAGTGCAGGTGCGTCGATGGGATCCGGGACCCGTGCCCGAACGCCTCGCGCACCATCCGGACGTTGCTGCGCTCATCGTCCCAGGGGACCACCCGGTCGTCGCCGAAGAACCAGTTAATCCGCTCCCACGGCACCCGGGCGGCATAGTCCGGGCCGGCGAGGAGGCCGTAGAGCACTTTTGGGGTCGAGCCGCCGGACAGGCAGATCGCGATCCGCTCGGCCTCGGTCTCGCCGCAGGCCACGATCAGCCGCTCGGCCGCCTCGCGGGCGACCGCCTGCGGGTCGGGCAGGACATGGGTACCGGTCGGAAGGCTCATCGGCCTTTCCTCACGACTTCTTCGGTTCCTGGTGGCCGCCGAAGCCCTTGCGCATGGCCGAGAGCAGCTTGTCGGCGTAGCTCTCCTGCTCGCGGGAGCGGAAGCGGCGATACAGGGCGTTGGACAGGACGGTGGCCGGCACGCTCTCCTCGATGGCGGCGTTGATGGTCCAACGGCCCTCGCCGGAATCCTCGACGTAGCCGGAGAAATCCTGAAGGTTCTCGTCGCCGGCGAGCGCCTGGGCGGTCAGGTCGAGGAGCCAGGAGGAGACGACGCTGCCCCGCCGCCAGACCTCGGCGATGTCGCCCATGTTCAGGTCGAAGCGGCGCTCGGCCGGGAGCGCCTCCGAGTTGGCGTGCTTCAGGATGTCGAAGCCCTCGGCATAGGCCTGCATCAGGCCGTACTCGATGCCGTTATGGACCATCTTGACGAAGTGGCCGGCGCCGGTCGGGCCGGCATGGATGTAGCCCTGCTCGGCGCGGGGATCGCGACCCTCGCGGTTGGGGGTCTTGGGGATGTCGCCGACGCCCGGCGCCAGGGTCTTGAAGATCGGGTCGAGGCGGTCGACGGTCTCCTTGTCGCCGCCGATCATCATGCAATAGCCGCGCTCCAGCCCCCAGACGCCGCCCGAGGTGCCGACATCGACGTAGTGCAGGCCCTTGGCCTTCAGCTCGATGCCCCGGCGCACGTCGTCGCCGTAGAACGAGTTGCCGCCGTCGATGACGCAGTCGCCGGACTGCATCAGGCCGGCCAGCGCCTTGACCGCCTCCTCGGTGATCGCGCCCGCCGGCAGCATCACCCAGGCCGTGCGCGGCACTTCGAGCTTGGAGACCAGATCCTCCAGGCTCGACGCGCCGACCGCGCCGGCTTCCACCAGCCCGGCCACCGCCTCCGGGTTCTGGTCGAACACCACGGCCGTGTGCCCGTCGCGCAGGAGCCGCCGGACGATGTTGCCGCCCATCCGGCCGAGGCCGATCATGCCGAGTTGCATTGCTGCCATCCCTTACCGATCGCCCCCGCGGCGCGGGGTTTGAGTGCTTCGCCGGCTACGCCAACATTGAACAATGTGGCGCACCCTTTTCCCGGACACCTGTAACGCAGTGAAAGGTGACCCGGGACCCAGTGAGAAAAGCGCCGCACAGCGGCTCACATTCGACGCTGGGTTTAGATGTCTCGACGCTTCGCGCGCTCTTGTGCTGGGTCCCGGGTCGCATTCCGCTGACGCTGCATGCTCCCGGGAAAGGGCGGCCAGACCGTCCGCCCTCTAAGCCACCGCCGCCTTGAGCGCCGCCGCGATGCGCTTCAGCCCGGTATCGAGGTCGCCCTTGATGTGAACCCGCAGCGCCCGGCGGCCACGTTCGGCGAGCACCGCGAAGTCGCCTCGGGCCTGCGCCGCCACCACGGTGGCGAAGCCCAGCGCCCGACCGGGGATCGGCAGGTCCTCGGTGGGCTCCGCGGTGATCTGCAGGAACACGCCGGTATTCGGGCCGCCCTTGTAGGCCTGCCCGGTGGAGTGCAGGAACCGCGGCCCGAATTCCAGGCAGGTCGCGACCTTGCGGGCGTCGCGCACGGCGAGCCGCGCCTCCTGCAGGATACCGGCGGCCTTCGCGTCGCGGGGCACGTAGGCGAGGAGCCCAAGATAGTCGCCGTCCTTCAGGCGGGCGACCTGCGCCTTCAGCGCCGCCTCCAGCCCGTCGGTGGCCTGGGGCAGGGCCTCGGCATTCTTCGGGTCGGCGTAGAGGGCGATGGCGTCGTCCGCGAACAGCGGCGTCTCAGCGGGGAGGGCGCCGTTGCGCTCGGCCTCCGAGAACAGCTTCTTCGTCTCGATCTTGCTGGCCTCGACATCGGGCTGGTCGAACGGGTTGATGCCGAGCACTGCGCCCGCCACCGCAGTGGCCATCTCCAGGCGGTAGAATTCCTGCGGCAGTTGCTCGACGGAGTCGAGGGTGATGCGGGCGATCGGATGGCCTTCGCGCTCCAGGGCGCGCAGGGCCTCGTCCTGCGCCTCCTCGGCGTGGCCGTCGAGGCGGAGATAGATGAAGAACCGGTCGCGGCCGTAGACCGCCGGGACGCTCGCCGGCTCGCCATCCACGGGCACCAAGCCCTTGCCCTGCTTGCCGGTGGACTCGGCGATGAGCTGCTCGGCCCAGGCGCCGAAGCTGTCGATGCCCGGCGAGGCGATGACCGTCACCTTGTCGCGGCCGGCGAGACCCGCCGCTCCCATGGCGGTGCCGAGCAGCACGCCCGGGTTCTGGGAGGGGGGCACCACCGGCCCGCAAGAGCGGACCATGATCCGGGCCGTCTCCAGCAGCGCCTTCACGTCGAGCCCTAGGGCCGCGGCCGGCACAAGCCCGAAGGCCGACAGCACCGAGTACCGCCCGCCGATCTGCTTCACGCCATAGAAGATTTTCTTGAATTGATCGGCCTGGGCCGCCCGCTCCATGTCGGAGCCCGGATCGGTCACGGCGACGAAGTGATCGCCCGCCCGGTCGCCCAGCTTTGCCTTCACGCGCCCCAAAAAGTAGTCGCGAAAGACGTTGGGCTCCAGCGTCGAGCCCGACTTGGACGAGACGATGAACAGGGTCCGGCCGAGATCGATGTTCGCCTCCAGGGCGCGCACCTGATCCGGATGGGTCGAGTCGAGGATCTGGAGCTTCGGGAAACCCTCGCGCTGGCCGTAGGTCAGGCTCAGCACCTCGGGGCCGAGGCTGGAGCCGCCCATGCCCAGCACCACGGCATCGGTGAAGCCCTCCTGCTTCACCCAATCGGAGAAGGCGGCGTAGTCGGCGGCCTTCTCCAGCTCTTCCTCGACGATGTGCAGCCAGCCGAGCCAGCTCGCCTCGTCATGGCCGGACCAGACGGTGGCGTCGCCGGCCCAGAGCCGGCGGATCGAACCGCTCGCCCGCCAGGCCTCGACGGTCTTCTTCGCCTCGGCGGCGAGGGTGTCGTCCATGACAAGGCTCTGGCCGTCGAGGCGCTGGCCGAGCAGCGCGGCGCGCTTGCCCGCGACCGCGCCGAGCAGGTTGTCGGCGGCGTCGATGAAGAGCTGCACGCCCTCCTTCACCAGCTGCTCAGCGACAGCCTCGATGTCGATGCCGGCGCGGGCCAGCCGAGCCATGACGGCCTCGGCGCCCGGCACATCCTCCTCGATCGTCGCCCGGACGGTGCCGTGGTCGCGGAACGCGTCCATGGTGGCGGGCGGCATGGTGTTGACGGTGTTCGGCCCGATCAGCTCCTCGACGTAGAGCACGTCGGAATAGGCCTTGTTCTTCACCCCCGTGGAGGCCCAGAGCAGCCGCTGCGCCTTGGCACCTTTCTCGGCCAGGGCCGTCCACTTCGCCTCGGAAAAGATCTTCCGGTAGCGCTGGTAGGCGAGCTTGGCGTTGGCGATCGCGACCTTGCCCTTGAGCTGGCCGAGCGCCGCCTTCTCGTCGGGGTCGTTGGCCTCGGCGATCTTCTCGTCGAGCAGCTTGTCGACCAGCACGTCGATCCGGCTGATGAAGAAGCTCGCGACGCTCGCGATTTTCGACACGTCGTGGCCGGCCTTGGCCCGCTCGTCGAGCCCGTCGACGAAGGCGCGGGCCACCGCCTCGTAGGCCTCCTGCGAGAACAGGAGCGTCACGTTGATGGAGATGCCCTCGGCCGTGAGCCGGCGGATCGCCGGAATGCCCTCGGGGGTGGCGGGCACCTTCACCATCAGGTTGTCGCGGGCGACCGCCTTGTGCAGGCGCCGCGCCTCGTGGAGCGTCGCCTCGGTGTCGAGCGCCAGGTAGGGCGATACTTCGAGGCTGACGTAGCCGTCGGCCCCGTCGCTCGCCTCGTAGACCGGGCGGAGCACGTCGGCGGCGGCCTGGATGTCGGCGATGGCCAAGCCCTCGTAAAGGTCGATGACGCGGCTGTCGCCGGTCTCCTGCACAGCCTTCAGGCTGGCATCGTACTCCTCCGAATGGCCGATCGCCTTCTCGAAGATCGAGGGGTTGGAGGTGACCCCGCGCAGGCCGTCCTCCTCGACGAGGCGCTTCAGCTCACCCTTCTGGATGAAGCCGCGGGCCACGAAGTCCAGCCAAACCGCCTGATCCTGTTCGTCGTGCAGGGCCTTGAGCGCGTTCATGTCGGTTCCTCGTCGACGGTCTGCGAACCGCACCGCTTCCGTCTCTCCTCCCCCTTGTGGGGAGGAGCCGGAGGTGGGGGTCGGTCAGGATGGGGCGCTCCGGTGCCTTCTGCACCACCCCCACCCCTTGCTTCTCCCCACAAGGGGGAGGGGAATAAGCGTTACGTCTTATGCTTGGCGAGCTGCGCCCGCGCGGCTTCCAGCACCTTCTCGGGGGTAAAGCCGAACTTGGTCTGGAGATCCTTGATCGGGGCCGAGGCGCCGAACGTGTCCATGCCGATGACCGTGCCCTCGGTCCCGGCGTAGCGGTCCCAGCCGATGATGCTGCCCTGCTCGACGGTGACCCGCGCCTTGACGGCGGGGGGCAGCACGGAATCCTGGTAGGCTTTGTCCTGGCGCTCGAACAGCTCCCAGGACGGCATCGACACCACTCGCGCCTTCACGCCCTCGGCCTTCAGCGCCTCGTAGGCGCCGACGCAGAGCTGCACTTCCGAGCCGGTGCCGATCAGGATCACCTCCGGGGTGCCGTCGCTGTCGGCCAGGACATAGGCGCCCTTGGCGGTGCCGGCGGCCGCGCCGAACTTGGTGCGGTCAAGGGTCGGCAGCGGCTGGCGCGAGAGCGCCAGCACCGCCGGCTGGTCCTTCAGCGAGAAGATCACCCGGTAGGCCTCGGCGACCTCGTTGGCGTCGGCCGGGCGCAGGGTGACGAGGCCCGGGATGCAGCGCAGCGACAGCAGCTGCTCCACCGGCTGGTGGGTCGGCCCATCCTCGCCCACGCCGATCGAGTCGTGGGTGAAGATGTGGAAGATCGGCAGCTCCATCAGCGAGGCGAGCCGGATCGGCGGGCGCATGTAGTCGGCAAACACCAGGAAGGTGGCGCCGTAGGCCCGCAGGCCGGACAGGCCGAGGCCGTTCACGATCGAGCCCATCGCGTGCTCGCGCACGCCGAAATGCATGTTGCGCCCGCCCGGCGAGAACGGCCCGAACGAGCCGGCCCCCTCGAAGGTGAGGTTCGACTTGTTGGACGGCGCCAGGTCGGCCGAGCCGCCGAGCATGAACGGCACGTGCTGTGCGATCGCGTTGAGCACCTTGCCGGAGGATTCCCGGGTGGCGATGCCCTTGGCGTCGGGCTCGAAGACCGGGATGTCCTTGTCCCAGCCGTCGGGCAGGCGGCCTTCCAGCAGGGCGGCGAGATCCTCGGCGTGGTCGGCATCGGCCGCCCGCGCCTTGGCGAGCAGGCCCTGCCAGGCATCGTAGAGGGCGGCGCCGCGCTGGCCGATGCCATCGCGGAAGTTCTCCTGCACGCCGTCCGGCACCAGGAACTGCGCGTCCTCGGGCCAGCCATAGGCGCGCTTGGCGCCCTTGACCTCGTCCTCGCCGAGCGCGTCCGAGTGCGCCTTCGGGGTGCCCTGCTTCTTCGGGGCGCCGTAGCCGATCACCGACTTCACGACGATCAGGGTTGGCCGGTCGTTGGTGGCGAGGAACGTCTCGAGCGAGCCGGCCAGCGCGTGCAGGTCGTTGGCGTCGGCCACCCGCAGCACCTGCCAGCCATAGGCCAGGAACCGGGTCGCGACCTCTTCGCCGAAGGCGAGTTCGGTGTGGCCCTCGATGGTGACGGTGTTGTCGTCGTAGATCCAGCAGAGGTTGCCGAGCCGCAGATGGCCGGCCAGCGAGGCGGCCTCGGAGGCTACGCCCTCCATCAGGTCGCCGTCCGAGCAGATCGCGTAGACGTTGTAGTCGAACAGCGGCAGCTCGGGCCGGTTGAGTCGCGCGCCAAGGAAGCGGCCGCCGATCGCCATGCCGACCGAGTTGGCGACACCCTGGCCGAGGGGACCGGTCGTGGTCTCGACGCCGGTGGTGAAATGGTACTCGGGGTGCCCCGGGGTCCGGCTGTCGAGCTGCCGGAATTTCTTGATCTCCTCCAGCGTCACCGCCGGCGCGTTGCCGCCATCGCTCTCGGCGACGTTGGCGAGGTGCAGCAGGGCGTAGAGCAGCATCGAGGCGTGGCCGCAGGACAGCACGAAGCGGTCGCGGTTCGGCCAGTGCGGATGGGCCGGATCATAGCGGAGATAGCGATTCCACAGGGTGTAGGCGACCGGGGCCAGGCCCATCGGCGCGCCGGCATGGCCGGAATTGGCCTTCTGCACCGCGTCGATCGCGAGCGTCCGGATGGTGTTGATGCTGAGCGTATCGATCTCAGCGAAGCCCGCCTTGGCGGGAGTGTCAGCGCCGCTCATGATGTCGCGTCTTCCAGTTCGCCTCTTGCGTGCCGCTTGTCGGCTTCACGCTGCCGAAGGACGGCGGGAGGGGCTCCGTTGGCCTTACCACCCTGCCGATCCGCCGGCCCTTCGCCGCGCGTATAGCTGAGCAGCGTGTTGACGAGCGCGACATGGGTGAACGCCTGGGGGAAGTTACCCACAAGCCGCTTGGCTTGCACGTCGTATTCCTCGCTGACGAGGCCGAGATCGGTGCAGATGCCGATCAGGCGCTCGATGATCGCCCGCGCCTCGTCCCGCCTTCCGAGGCCGATCAGGTTGTCCGCGTACCAGAACGTGCAGGGCAGGAAGGCGCCCTCGTTGCCGGACAGGCCGTCGGTGGTCTGGCCCTCGGTCTCGTAGCGGAGGATGAAGCCGTCGCGCATCAGGTCCCGGCCGATCGCCTCGACGGTGCCGACCACCCGGGGATCGTCCTGCGGCAGGAAGCCGGTATGGGCGATGAGCAGCAGGCTCGCGTCCAGCGCCTTCGCCCCATAGGATTGGACGAAGCTGTTGAGCTCGGGGTCGAAGCCCTTGGCGCAGACCTCGGCATGGATCTCGTCGCGCGCCGCGCGCCAGCGCACGGCCTGCTCCTCGGTGGCGCCCGATTCGTGCATCTCGTGCATGCGCAGGGCCCGGTCGAAGGCGACCCAGGCCATCACCTTCGAATGCGTGAAATGGCGCGAGCCGCCGCGCACCTCCCAGATCCCCTCGTCGGGCTTGCGCCAGGCCTTTTCCAGGTGGCCGAGAATCGCCAGCCCGACCCGCAACCCGTCCTTGCTCACCGGTAGGCCGCGGGCATGGGCCTGGTAGAGCGCGTCGAACAGCTCGCCGTAGACATCGATCTGGAACTGCGAGGCCGCAGCGTTGCCGATCCGCACGGGCTTCGAGTTCTCGTAGCCGGGCAGCCAGTCGAGTTCGATCTCGGGCAGCAGGCGCTCGCCGCCGATGCCGTAGAGGATATGCGCCTGTTCCGGGTTGCCGGCCACCGCCCGCAGCAGCCAGCCGAGCCAGTTGCGCGCCTCGTCGATATAGCCGCCATCCATCAGGGCGATCAGCGTCAGCGTGGAGTCGCGCAGCCAACAGAAGCGGTAATCCCAGTTGCGCTCGCCGCCGAGGCCCTCGGGCAGGGACGCGGTCGGCGCGGCGACGATGCCGCCGGTGGGCTCGTAGATCAGCGCCTTGAGGGTCAGGAGCGAGCGCTGCAGCATCCGGTCCCAGGCCGTGCCGCCGGCGCAGCGCTCGGACCATTCGCGCCAAGCCTGATCGGTTGTCTCAAGGCTCCTGCGCGGCTCGATCGGGGTCGGATCGTCCTCGTGGGACGGGCCGTAGCTCAGCACGAAGCGATGGCGCTCGCCGGCATGGACGGTGAACTCGGAGACGGTGGTCTGCGTCTCAGACCCCTTCAGGTGGACATCGGTGCGCAGCACGACCTTGTGCGGGCCGGAGACGGCGCGCAGGTCCCCCAGCTCCGAGCGCGAGACCCACGGCACCGCGGAGCCGTAATCGAACCGCACCGCCATCTCCATGCGCATGGCGACGCGGCCGTGCACGCCCTCGACCAGGCGCACTAGGTGGGAGCCGTCGCCGACCGGCATGAAATCGGTGACCAGGACCTCGCCAAGCCGGGTCTTGTGCCGGGTCTCCAGCACGAGGCTGCCGGGACGATAGGCCCAGCTGGTCTCGACATGCTCGGCCTCGGGAAAGATCTTCCAGAAGCCGTGCGCCTCGGTGCCGAGCAGGCTCGTGAACAGGGCGGCGGCGTCGAAGCGCGGCCAGCACAGCCAGTCGACGCTGCCCTGCCGGCTGATCAGCGCGGCACTGCGGCAATCCCCGACGAGTGCATAATCCTCGATGCGTGCAGCCATCCGGCCTCCGCTCCAGCGCGAAGCCGGGTCCCCGACCATCCGCTGCAACGCACCTAGGACGCCCGGTTGCGAGGTCCAGAGGTGGTCACGCGCTAAGCCACGCTAATAGAATGCCGTGCCGTCGGACCGGCGTGCGCGTCAGCGCAGGCAGTCGGCCACCACCAGGGCGACGGAGCCCTGTACGGCCGCCGCGCCGTCGCGCATCAGGCTGGCCGCATCGCCGACGGCGCGGGCCGCGGGCGCCAGCCGTTCGGCCACCGAGGCGGCGAAGGGCAGGGCGGCGGGCGGCAGAAGCCCGGCCTCGTCCGACTCCGGGGCCTCGGCGCGGCCGGCCGCCAGCGGATCGGTCACGCGCAGGGGTGTCTCCGGGCAGCGGCGGCCGGGGCAGGGATGGCGGCCCGCGGTCGCGATATGCGACGTCGCCCGCGCCGCGAGCGCAGGCCTTGCGGGCTGCATCGGGCCCAGGGGATACATTTCGGCGAAGGCCAGGGAGGCCGGGCGCCGAACCGGCTCCGGGATCGCCACCGGCTTGGCGAAGGCGGTGGGCGACGGAGCCGCGGGCGCGATCAGGTCGGCGCGGGCCTCCGGCGGCGTCGGCTGCGGCGATGACGGGCAATAGAGGGAGGCGATGCCCAACATCGCCACCACCGCCACGGTCGGCAGGAACGGCATCGACACGCGCCCGGTGGCGGCGTCCGTCAGGGCAAGCTGGTCTGGCCTGCGCATCCGTTTCACCATCCCCGCGATCGTTCCGAGAGGGCCAGCATGCCCCCAGCATTGCGGCGGAAGCTGGACCGTTTCTTTGCCTGGCGGTAACGCTGGCGATCCCCGCGGGGCATACACCTTGCTTGGGCTATTGGCTTGGCCGGGGGCGCCCGAACCGGGCCGCCCCCTCTTGAGAAGACCCGCGCCGACCGGGCCCCGATGACCGAATCCAACCTCACCGTCGCCGTGATCGACCCGAGCCGCGCCCGTGCGGCGATCCTGGAGGAGGGCCTGCGCGCGGCCGGCATCGGCCGGATCGTGGTGATTCCCGACACGGCCGATCTGCTGGAGCGGATCACCGCCCTGAAGCCCGACGTGGTGGTGATCCACCTGGAAAGCCCGAGCCGCGATATCCTGGAACAGATGTCGGGGGTCTCCCGGCAAGTCGAGCGGCCGGTGGCGATGTTCGTCGACCGCTCGGACACCACCATGATGCAGGCCGCGGTCGATGCCGGGATCTCGGCCTACGTGGTCGACGGGCTGCGGGCGGAGCGGATCAAGTCGATCCTCGACATCGCGATCCTGCGCTTCAACGCCTTCGCGCGGCTCCAGCGCGAATTGTCCGAGGCCCGGGGCGAGCTTGCCGACCGCAAGCTGATCGAGCGCGCCAAGGGCATCCTGATGAACCTGAAGGGGCTGACCGAGGACGAGGCCTACAAGCAGCTCCGGCGCAAGGCCATGAACGAGAAGCGCAAGATCGCCGACATCGCCCGGGCCATCGTCACCACGGCGGATCTGCTCGGATGAGGCTCCAGCTCGGCTACATCCCGCTCTGCGATGCCGCGCCGCTGATCGCGGCGCACGAATTCGGCTTCGCCCGCTCCGAAGGCCTGGAGCTCGACCTCACGGCCGAACCGTCCTGGGCGACCCTGCGCGACCGCCTGGCGCTAGGCCACCTTGACGGTGCGCACATGCTGGCGCCGCTGGCCCTGGCAAGCCGGCTCGCTCTGTCCGGGCCGCCCTCCGACCTGATCGTGCCGCTGCAGCTCAGTGCCAACGGCAACGCCATCACGGTGTCCCGCGCGCTCTGGGCCGCGATGGAACCGGAGAGCGAGGCCCTGGCCGACGTGGCCCGCGCCTTCGCCCGGGTGGCGGCCGAGCGCCGGGATGCGGGCCGGCCGCTGACGCTCGGGACCGTGCATCCGTTCTCCTGCCACACCTACCAGCTGCGGCTGTTCGCCGAGGCCGGCGGCCTCGATCCCACGGCCTTCCGCACGGTCGTGGTCCCGCCCCAGCACAGTGTCGAGGCCCTGGCCCGGGGCCTCGTCGACGGCTACTGCGCCGGCGCCCCCTGGAACGACGTGGCCGTGGCGGCGGGCCACGGGAGGATCGCGGCCTTCGGCTGCGACCTCGCTCCGGACGCCCCCGAGAAAGTGCTCGCCCTATCCGCGCGGCTCGACGGCGCGACGCTGCCCCTGGTCCGGGCGGTCGCCCGCGCGGGGCAATGGTGCGCCGACCCGGCCAACCGCACCGACCTGGTCCATCGCCTGGCCCACCGAAGCTACCTCAACCTGGATGCCGAGCTGATCGGCCGGGCCTTCGCGGGGGACGCGGTCCTGGATTCGGCTGGCGCCACCCGGCCGGTGCCGGGACATCTCGACCTCGGCGCCTCCGTGCAGGCGCCGCGTCCCGAGGCCGCAAGCTGGCTCGTGGCGCAGATGCGCGCCTCCCGGCAGATCACCCGGGACGACCGCCTCGATACGGAGGCGGCCACGGTCTTCCGGCCCGATCTCTACCAAGCCGCTCTGGCGCCCTGAGGGCGATAGACAAAACGGCACTTTCGTCAGCGACGTGATGTCCGAACACAGTCGAGCGCGGAACGTTACCGGGTCTCGGCCGTTTTCCGATCGCCATGCCCGGATGCCGTAAACTCGATACCGACTCGTCGACATCGCATCCGCCCAGGCGGGTCGAGCTTCGACGCTATGTTCGTCGCGGCGCCAAGGCCCCGCGCGCCAGCAACGACAACCGTCGTCCCGGCGGCGTCCCAGCCTGGTATTGGGTCCTCGTGGCCGGCGCGATGCCGACTCTGGGCCTGCTGGCGATGCTCTCGACGCTGATCTGATCCGGCCCAAGCGTCGGATCCGATTTAGCTGGGTAAAGCGCTTCTCCCACTCCTCACCTCATCCTGAGGTGCCCAGCGATCGCAGATCGCTGGGCCTCGAAGGAGCCCTCCAGCCAGCCGCGCGATCCCTGGAAGTCTCCTTTGAGGCTCGCTTCGCTCACGCCTCAGGATGAGGTGGAGGGTTGGACTTCGCTGTGACGGGCCTATCGGTCCTAGCGAAGCAACGCAGCGCGGCGCACGATCTTGGCGCACTGAATCCCCTACGGCGCTGCGCTCGCGATGATGGCGTCAAACGATCTGGCCACTCTCAAGCTTCGATGATCAGACGGTAGCCCAGACACCCTCCCTTGCCGCCGCGCTGATCGTTTAAGCGACCGCCCGCCTGCTTTTTGTGCAGTGCGGTCTCGCCCCTCATGGCGCGAGGGCGTCTCTGTGACGGCGACATTTAATCAACACTTATAATAACTTGGAACTGCGCCTCGCGCTTGGCACGGGATCTGCTTTGATACTCGCGTCCGTCAACGACGACGGGCAGCGCCGTCAGCGAGGCCGCTGATCCGGTTCTCCTGAGGCTTAGAGCCTGCCCGGGGGATGACCGGCAGCGGCTTTTTCGTGGGCGGTCCGCCGACGATCCTGCACTCGAGGTTCCAGACGCGATCCAGAGATGGCGACATCCCCCATGGACACCAGCGCACACGATGCGCGCGCCGAGACCGGCTTGCCGCGCGAGCGGCTCGTCGTGGTCGGCAACGGCATGGCCTCGCTCCGATTCCTCGAGCGCCTGACCGAAGGGTCGCCCGGCCGCTTCGACGTCACCTGCGTCGGCGCTGAGCCGAAGGCCGCTTATAACCGGGTGCTGCTGTCCTCGCTGCTCGGCGGCGAAGTCGACGAGGCAGCCTGCGAATTCCGCGGCCTCGACTGGTACGCCGCCCACGGCATCCGCCTCATCACCGGCGCCCCGGTCACCCAGATCGACCGCGAGAACGGCTTGGTCATGGTCGGCGAGACCCATGTCCTGCCCTTCGATAAATTGGTCCTCGCCGTCGGCTCCCTGCCGATCCGGCTGCCGAAGCCCGGGATGGACCTACCCGGAGTCATCACGTTCCGCGACCTCGCCGACGTGGCTGCGATCCGCAAAGCCGCCGTGCAGCACGCCAGGGCGATCGTCATCGGTGGCGGCCTGCTCGGGCTCGAGGCGGCGGTCGGGCTGGCGCGGCTGGGGGTCGACACCACGCTGCTCCACGTCATGGACCGGCTGATGGAGCGCCAGCTCGATCACCACGCCGCCGGGCTGGTGAAGCGCGCCATGGAAGCCCGCGGCGTCCGCGTGATCCTCAAGGCCGATACAGCCCGGGTCGAGGGCGACGGCAAGGTCGAACGGCTCGTCTTGGCCGATGGGACCGTGCTGCCGGCCGACCTCGTGGTGATGTCGGTGGGGGTACGCCCCTCGGTGGCCCTGGCCCAGGGCGCTGGACTGGAGATCGGCCGCGGCATCAAGGTCGACGACCGGATGACCACCTCGGATTCCCGCGTCTTCGCCCTCGGCGAATGCGCCGAGCATCGCGGCCTGATCTACGGGCTGGTCGAGCCGGCCTACGAGCAGGCCGACACCCTGGCCCGGCACCTCGCCGGCCACAACGCCGCCTATGCCGGCACCTCGCTCGCCACCAGCCTCAAGGTCTCCGGGCTGCCGGTTTTTTCCGCCGGCCTCGTGGATACCCCCGAGGATGCCGAGGCGATCGTCCTGTCCGATCCCGGGGCCGGGCTCTACCGCAAGCTGCTGGTGCGGGAGGGCAAGCTGATCGGCGCTGTGTTCGTGGGCGACATCGCCGAGCAGGGTGCCTGCAAGGGCCTGATCCGCTCCGGCGATCCGGTCGAGAACCTCGATGATCTGATGTTCGGGCGCCCGGCGCCCGAGCAATTGGCTGCTTAGTTCCTGCTGCCGATCGGCAGGAGAACTAAGCCTTTGATTTCACACGCTCGCTTACGCCGAACCGGCATCCGCTTCGGCGGCGAGCGATCCAGGGAGGCGCAGATGGCCGAGACCACCACACAGACCGCCCCGGACGGCTTCAACCCCGAGCAGAAGCGCTACCTCGAAGGCTTCGCCTCGGGCGTCGCCGCGGCGCGCCTGACCGGCGGCCTGGCGATCGGGCAGGGCCCGGCTGCGCCGGCCGAGCCCACCGGGCCGGACGCGATCCACCTCAAGGCGCAGGACAAGACCGTCAAGGACGGCGGCAAGCTCTGCGAGCAGGAGAAGTGGAAGCGCGCCGAGAACCCGTTCGACGGCCATAACCGCCTGATCGCGGACGCGGCCGCCGGCAAGCAGCCGAAGCCCGAGGACAATTTCCGCTGGCGCTACCACGGCCTGTTCTGGGTCGCCCCGAACCAGGTGAGCTACATGGCCCGCCTGCGGATCCCCAACGGCATCCTGCACCATTGGCAGTTCGCAGGCGTCGCCGACCTCGCCGACCGGCACGGTGGCGGCTACGTCCACGTGACGACCCGCGCCAACCTCCAGGTGCGCGAGATCAGCCCCGAGCACGCCCAGCCGTTCCTCGACGGGCTCGTCGATATCGGCCTCACCGCCCGCGGCTCGGGGGCCGACAACATCCGCAACGTCACCGGCTCGTCCACCGCCGGCATCGACAGCCAGGAGCTGCTGGACACCCGCCCGCTGGCGAAATCCTGGAACAACTGGATCATCAACGACCGCTCGCTCTACGGCCTGCCGCGCAAGTTCAACGTCGCCTTCGACGGCGGCGGCGTGATGCCGACCCTGGAGGAGACCAACGATATCGGCTTCCAGGCGATCGAGGTGCTGGAGGGTGCCGCGGTGGCGCCGGGCGTGTGGATGCGCCTCGTGCTCGGCGGCATCTCCGGCCACCGGGACCTCGCCCGCGACACCGGCATCGTGCTCAAGCCCGAGGATTGCAACGCGGTGGCGGACGCGATCATCCGGGTGTTCATCGAGAACGGCGACCGGACCAACCGCAACAAGAGCCGGATGAAATACGTCCTCGACGCCTGGGGCTTCGACAAGTACCTCGCCGCCGTCGAGGAGAAACTCGGCCGCAAGCTCGACCGGGTCGAGCCCGCCCATGTGGCGCCGCGCCGGCCCACCGACCGGTTTGCCCATGTCGGCGTCCACGCCCAGAAGCAGCCCGGCCTCAACTGGATCGGGATCGTCCTGCCGGTCGGCAAGATGATGAGCGACCAAGTCCGGGCCTTGGCCGAGATCGCCCGGGATTGCGGCGACGGCCAGATCCGCCTCACCGTCTGGCAGAATTTTATTGTTTCGGGGGTCCCGGACGCGCGGGTCGCCGAGGTGGAGAGCCGGGTCGAGGCGCTGGGCCTCACCATCAAGGCGGCCGGCATCCGCTCCGGCCTCGTCGCCTGCACCGGCGCCCGGGGCTGCAAGTTCGCCGCCTCCGACACCAAGGGGCATGCGCTGATCATCGCCGACCATGTCGAGCGCACCGTCACCGAGCTCGACGTGCCGGTGAACGTCCACCTCACCGGCTGCCACCATTCCTGCGCCCAGCACTACATCGGCGATATCGGCCTGATCGGCGCCAAGGTGGTCGTCTCCGAGGAGGGCGACACCGTCGAGGGCTACGACATCGTGGTCGGCGGCGGCTTCGCCGAGAACCCGAAGATCGGCACCGAGATCTGGAAGGCCGTGAAGGCCGAAGACGCGCCGTTCCGCGTCGAAGCGCTGCTGCGCACCTACCTGGCCCGCCGGGAAAGCCCGGACGAGAGCTTCCAGTCCTTCACCGCCCGCACCGGCGCCGAAGCCCTGCGGGACGCCGCCGAGGAACAGCCAGCCCTGAAGGCCGCAGCATGAGTGAGCACGTCGCGCCCCCCCTCGTCCTGATCCCCGAGACCGCGCCCTTCGACGCCGACCAGCGCTCGTGGCTCTCGGGCTACTTTGCCGCCCTGCTCGGCCCCGCCGTCGCCGGGGCGACCGCCCTCGCGCCGGGTGAGGCGCTCCCGGGCGGCCCCAAGCTCGCCGACAACGACGACGCGCCCTGGCACGACCCCTCGGTGCCGATCGTTGACCGGATGGCGATGGCAAAAGATCGGCCCGAGCCGCAGAAGCTGATGGCCGCCATGGCCCAGCAGGATTGCGGCCAGTGCGGCTACAACTGCGCCGACTACGCCAATGCGATCTTCCTGAAGAACGAGGAGCGCCTGAATCTTTGCCAGCCCGGCGGCAAGGAGACCCTGCGCATGCTCAAGAAGCTGGAGGAGGAGTTCGTCGCCGCCGGCGGCGTGCCGGCTGCCCCGAAGGCCGAGGACGACGCCCCGAAGCCAGCGGCCGATCTCGGCCCGCTCGGCTTCTGCCGCGAGAACCCGGTCGAGGCGCTGTTCCTGTCCCGCCGCCGCCTCAACGATCCGGGCGGCGAGAAGGAGACCTGGCACATCGAGATCGGGCTCGACGGCACGCCGATCACCTACGAGGCCGGCGACTCACTCGGTCTGTTCCCGGCCAACGCCCCGGCGCTGGTCGACGCCGTGATCGCCGAGCTCGGCGCCCGGCCCGAGCGCATGATCGGGACCAAGACCCTGCGCGACCACCTGCTCAAGGATTACGCGCTCGGCGCCGCGCCGGACAACCTCTACCAGCTGCTGTCTCTGCTCACCTCGGGCGCGGCCCGCAAGAAGGCGCAGGCCTTGGCGTCCGGCGAGGATCCGGACGGCGACGCCGCCTACCTCGACGTGCTCGGCGCCCTGCACAAGTTCCCCGGCGCCCGGCCCGACGCGGAAGTCTTCTTGGAGGCCCTCGACGAGCTGCAGCCGCGGCTCTACTCGATCTCGTCCTCGCCGAAGATGGATGTCGGGATCGTGTCCCTGACCGTGGATGCGGTGCGCTACAACCACCGCTCGCGGCTTCGGCTGGGCGTCGCCTCCACGCATCTCGGCGAGCGCCTGCCCGAGCAGACCCACGTCAAGATCTACCTGCAGAAGGCCCATGGCTTCGCCCTGCCGGCGGACCTGTCCAAGGACGTGATCATGTGCGGCCCCGGCACCGGCATCGCGCCGTTCCGGTCGTTCCTGCGCGAGCGCGCCGCGACCCAGGCGCCCGGCCGCAACTGGCTGTTCTACGGCCACCAGCGCCAGGCCACGGACTTCTTCTACAAGGACGAGCTGAACACGCTGAAGGACGACAAGATCCTGACCCGCCTGTCGCTCGCCTGGTCCCGGGACGGCAGCGAGAAGACCTACGTCCAGGACCGGATGCGCGAGAACGGCGCCGATCTGTGGAAGTGGCTCGAAGGCGGCGCGCATTTCTACGTCTGCGGCGATGCCAAGCGCATGGCCAAGGACGTGGAGCGGGCGATCATCGACGTGGCGGCCAGCCATGGGGGCAAGAGCCCCGAGGACGCGGTCGCCTATCTCGCCGCCCTCAAGAAGACCGGCCGCTACCAGGCCGACGTGTACTGAGCCGCGCCCTCTCCGTGTGGGCCACGGTGGTCACGCCGCGGTCCATGCGGAGAGCGACGCGCCCCCTCTCCCATGCGGGAGAGGGTTGGGGTGAGGGGTCAGATCTCTCCGGAGAAGTCGCATCCCTCACCCTGTCCCTCTCCCGCACGGGAGAGGGGACCCGCCCCCATCCGGCAATGGGGGCGATCCACTCGCTGTCGGGTGACAGGGAGCGCGGCCCGCCTCTTGCGGCAGCCGTCGAACAAAAAACTTTCGAGGACCCAGCCATGACCCTGTCCGTGGCAGACCCGACGGTGCGGACGACCTGCCCCTATTGCGGGGTCGGGTGCGGCGTGCTCGCGACCCCGGACGGGAGCGGCGGCGCGGCGATCGCGGGCGACACCGAGCATCCGGCCAATTTCGGCCGGCTATGCTCGAAGGGCTCGGCGCTCGGCGAGACCCTGTCGTTGGAGAACCGGCTGCTCCACCCGCAGGTCGATGGGGTCCAGGCCTCGTGGGACGTGGCGCTGTCGACCGTATCGGAAAAACTGCGCGCGGTGGCCGAGGCCCACGGGCCGGATGCGATCGCCTTCTACCTCTCGGGGCAGCTCCTCACCGAGGATTATTACGTCGCCAACAAGCTGGCGAAGGGCTTCATCGGCACGCCCCACGTCGACACCAATTCACGGCTGTGCATGTCGAGCGCGGTCGCGGCCCACCGCCGCGCCTTCGGCTCCGACACGGTGCCGGGCTGCTACGAGGATCTCGACGAGGCCGACCTGATCGTGATGGTCGGGTCGAACACCGCCTGGTGCCACCCGATCCTGTTCCGGCGCATGGCCGACGCCAAGGCCCGGCGGGGCACGAAGTTCGTGGTGATCGACCCGCGCCGGACCCAGACCGGCCAGGAAGCCGACCTGTTCCTCGGGATCAAACCCGGCAGCGACGTGGCGCTGTTCTCAGGGTTGCTCGTACACCTCGCCGATAACGGCTTCCGCGATCGGGCCTTCGTGGACTCGCACACCGCCGGACTCGACGCTGCCCTCGACCGCGCCCGCGCCATCGCGCCCGATGTCGCCGCCGTCGCGGCTGCCACCGGCGTGCCGGCCTCCGACATCGCCGCCTTCTACGACCTGTTCGCCGGCACCCGCCGGGTGGTCACCGCCTTCTCGCAGGGGGTGAACCAGTCGGCGCAAGGGACCGACAAAGGCAACAGCATCATCAATTGCCACCTGATCACCGGCCGCATCGGCGAGACCGGGATGGGGCCGTTCTCGCTGACCGGCCAGCCCAACGCCATGGGGGGGCGCGAGGTCGGGGGCTTGGCCAACATGCTGGCCGCGCACATGCACTTCGCCCCCGAGGAGGTGGACCGGGTCCGCCGGTTCTGGGGCGCCCCCCGGATCGTCACCGGCGAGGGCATGAAGGCGGTGGCCCTGTTCGAGGCGGTCGCCCGCGGCAAGATCAAGGCCCTGTGGGTGATGGGCACCAACCCGCTGGTCTCGATGCCGCAGGCCGATCGGATCCGCGAGGCCCTGAAGGGGCTCGAGCTCTACGCCGTCTCCGAGGTGATGGCCGATTCCGACACGGTGCTGGGCCTCGGCAAGACCACGGTGCTGCTGCCGGCTCTCGCCTGGGGCGAGAAGGACGGCACGGTCACCAATTCCGAGCGGCGGATCTCCCGTCAACGCCGATTCCTGGCCGCCCCCGGCGAGGCGCGGGCGGACTGGGCGGTGCTGTCCGAGGTCGGACGCCGGCTCGGCCACGGCCGGGCCTTCGCGTTCGACTCGGCGGCAGCCGTGTTCCGCGAGCATGCCGGGCTCTCGGCCTACGAGAACAACGGCACCCGCGACTTCGATCTCGGCGCACTCACCGACCTCAGCGACGCCGCCTACGACATCAACCTGCCGGTGCAATGGCCGATCCCGAAGCGCTCCGGCCCGAAGGGCGCGCCGCAGGGCAAGGCCCGGCTGTTCGGCGACGGCCGGTTCTACACCTTCGACCGCCGCGCCCGCTTCGTGGCGGTGCAGCCGCCGGGCCTCGCCCAGGCGGTCTCGGAGGATTTCCCCTTCGTGCTCAACACCGGCCGGGTGCGCGACCACTGGCACACGATGACGCGCACCGGGAAGAGCCAGCGCCTCTCGGCCCACCGCGCCGTCCCGTTCGTTGAGGTGCACCCCGATGATGCGACCACCTTGGGCCTGACCGAGGGCGGCATCGCGCGTCTGCGCACCGAGCACGGCGAGGCCGAGCTCGAAGTGATGATCACGGACTCCGTGGTGCCGGGCGGCCTGTTCATGCCGATGCACTGGGGCAGCGCCTACGCGTCGAAGGCCCGGGTCGGCGCCCTGGTGCGCGGCGTGCCGGATCCGGTCTCGGGCCAGCCCGAGCTGAAGGCGACCCCGGCCGCCCTGGAGCCCGTCGCCTACCGCGCCCGGGGCTTCCTGCTGTCGCGCCGACAGGTGGCCCTGCCGGAGGGCTGGTGGTGGGCGCGGGCGTCGATCACCGGCGGCTGGGGCGTGCAATTCGCCACCGCGGCGAGTTCCAGCGCCGTGGCGCTGCTGGTGCGCGGGCTGATCCAGAGCGACGCGCTGGCCGGCTTCGAGCTCGCCGAATATGCCGATCACGCCCGCGACCGCTACCGCTGTGCCGTCTATGACGGCGCCCGGCTGGTCGCCTGCCTGGCCTACGCCCCGGCGGAGGCCCGCCCCGACTGGGAGGCGGCCAAGGCCCTGTTCGCCATCGAGGAGCCCGAGGCAGCCGAGCGCCGGGCGCTGCTCTCGGGCCGCGCCGCCACCGCCTCGGCGGGTCCGGTGGTCTGCGCCTGCCACGGCGTCGGCGCCGACGTGATCGCCGCCACGATCGGCGCGGGGGCCGGGTCCGTGGAGGCCGTGGGCGCCGCCTGCAAGGCCGGCACGAATTGCGGCTCCTGCATCCCGGAGATCCGCAAGATGCTGACCCGGGAGACCGCCCGCGCCGCGTGATTTTCTGATATGATGTCACCTTGAGGACGGACCGGTCTATCCCATCCACACCCTCATCCTGAGGTGCGGCGAAGCCGCCTCGAAGGAGCCCTCCAGCCAGCTCCGCGATTCCTGGAGATCTCCTTCGAGGCGCAGCGATCTTCGATCGCCGGGCACCTCAGGATGAGGGGTATGGATGGGACGGCCGACAGGGACGACCCAGGACAGATTCGTGACCGAGACACAGGCCCCCCTGCGCGCAGCCCGCGCCCCCCGCGAGACCCAATCCGCCGGCCTCGAGCCGTTGGCGGTGCTGCCGGTGTTCGTGCCCCTGCGCGGTAAGCGGGTGGTGCTCGCCGGCTCCTCCGGCGGGGCGCCGTGGAAGGTGAAGGTCCTGGCCGCGGCCGGCGCCCATGTCGACGTCTACGCGCCCGAGCCCAGCGAGGAACTGCGCGCGGTGCCGGGCGAGATCGTCGACGGGAGCGTCGCGCTGCACGAGCGCGCCTGGACGCCGAACGACCTCTGGGGCGCGGCCTTCTGCATCGGCGCCCTGGAGGACGAGTCCGACTGCGTCGCCTTCGTGGTCGCGGCCCGGGGGGCGGGCGCCATCGTCAACGCCGTCGACCGGCCGCACCTGTGCGACGTGAAGTTCGGCGCCATCGTCAACCGCTCGCCGCTGGTCGTCGGCATCTCCACGGAGGGCGCCGCCCCGGTCTTCGGCCAGACCGTGCGCGCGCGGATCGAGGCGATGCTGCCCCGTGGGTTCGCCCGCTGGGTCGGGGCCGCCCGCGACTGGCGGGACGGCGTCACCGCCCGGTTCCACGGGTTCAGTGAGCGGCGCAGCTTCTGGGAGCGGTTCACCGACCGCGCCTTCGCCGAGCCCGACCGGGCGCCGACGCAGCAGGATTTGGCCGAGCTGCTGGGCGAGACCGAGGCGGCGCCGAAGGGCGGCGCGGTGACGCTGGTCGGGGCGGGCCCGGGCGATGCGGAGCTCCTGACCCTCAAGGCCCTGCGGGCGCTGCGCAACGCCGACGTGATCCTGTACGACGATCTCGTCGCCCCCGAGATCCTGGACTATGCCCGCCGCGAGGCGCGGACCATGCTGGTGGGCAAGACCGGCCACGGCCCGTCGTGCCGGCAGGACGACATCAACGCCCTGATGGTGCAGCTCGCCCGCACCGGCAAGCAGGTGGTGCGGCTGAAATCCGGCGACCCGCTGGTGTTCGGCCGGGCCGGCGAAGAGATCGAGGCCTGCCGGGCCGCCGGCATCCCCGTGACCGTGGTGCCGGGCATCTCGGCCGCGCAGGGAGCGGCGGCGGCGCTGGGCCTGTCGCTGACCCACCGCGACGCCGCCCGCCGCCTGCAATTCGTCACCGGCCACGACCGCCGCGGCGCCCTGCCGGACGATCTGAACTGGGGCGCGCTCGCCGATCCGAGCGTGACCACGGTGGTCTACATGCCCAAGCGCACGCTGCGGGCGCTGCTCGCCCGGGCGGTGGAGGAGGGGTTGGCGCCCTCGACGCCGGCTTTGCTGGTTTTCAACGTCAGCCGCTCGAACCAGGCCTCGCTGCGCGGCACCGCCGCCGACCTCGCCGACCGGGTCGAAGCCGCCGGCCTCGACGGACCGGCGCTGCTGATGGTCGGCGAGGCGTTCTCGGAAATGCGAGCGGCGGTGCCGGTCGAGGCAGCGCCGGTGCGGGTGGCGATCTGAGGCTAGGCGGTACCGTTCTAGCATTGGCAATGCCGAAGCAATCACGCCCATAGCTTTTGCTGGCCGGCGTGATCCGCGGTAGAATGATCGCATGTCATTCGACTCGACCTTCTATGCTCGAACTTTGGGGCAGGGCGCCGCGATCCGCGAGCTGAGCCGAGTGACGCTTGTCGATCGTCACGAGACTGAGGACGGCCACATCCTGCCTGCGGGCAGCGAGGGCACGATCGTCGGCACTTGGGCGCGGGGGGCGGCCTACGAGGTTGAGTTCACCAAACCCTTCGCAGCCCTGGTCACGCTCGAGCCGGACCAGTTCCGGGTCACGACGGAACCCGCCTTTTGATCGACTCGCGTGTTCCATTCAGGAACGCGCTCGTTCCGCACGAGAAGATCGTTCACTACCTGCTCGATCTGGCGCATCCCGACGGCGGGTCCAAGGCCAAATTCTTCATCGCGCGCGGATTTCGCCTAGAAGATCCGAAAGCGCTAGCCGACGCTTTGCTCGATCATGTCGCCGCGAACCCAGTCGTCAGTGTCCGGCACGGACGCTACGGTGCTCAGCTCGCCGTCGAGGGCCCGATGGCGATGCCGGATGGCACGAGCCGGAACGTCCTGTCGGTGTGGCTCCATCAGGAAACGGGCGACGGCGTCTTCGTCACGGCTTACCCGCAGAGCTAGAGCGCGCCGCTCCTCTCCCGAACAGCGGGGCAGTGGGTCTATTGAGGCGCGTTACGCCAACGAGCCGCAGCGCACCCAACCCCGCGGCGATCTGCGCCAGCCCCCGCGCCTGGGAAACCGCCAAGCCGACCCCAGAAAAAGCCTGCGGGCGCGAAAGACGCCCGCGGGATCTGGGAGGCGCACCATGACAACACGCTCTTGGCTCGGTGTCGCGGCTCTGCTGATCGCGGCCGGGCCGGCCCTGGCGGCGGATCACGATGCCCCCGGGATGGTGGTGAAGCCCGACGGGGCGTCAGTCGTCTACGGGCCGGGGCCGGCGAACCTGCCGAAGGGCACGCAGATCAGCCAGGTCGCCGGCGATCCGGCCAAGCCCGGGCCATTCGTGCTGCGACTGAAGTTTCCCGCTAACACGGTGATCGCCCCGCACACGCATTCCAAGGCGGAAACGCTGACGATCCTGTCCGGCTCGATCTACCACGCGCATGGGGAGACCCTCGACAAGGCCAAGGGCGCGGCGCTGAAGGCCGGCGGCTTCGTCTACCTGCCGGAGGACATGCCCCATTCCCTCTGGACCACCGACGAGCCGGTGGAACTGCAGGTCAACGGCTCCGGCCCGTTCGGGCTGAACTACATCAACCCCGCCGACGACCCGAGCCGACAGGCCGGCGGGAAGGGCTAGAACGGCGCGAGAACATCAGGTCTCGCCAGCCACGAAGGCCCGCATCAGGTAGTTGGCGATCGCCATGGGCGGCGGGGCCTGGATGCCCTCGGGATGGGTGCCGGCCAGCATGGCGGCGACGGCGGCGCGGTCGAACCAGCGGGCATCCTCCAGCTCGGTCGGGTCGGTCACGATGGTACCGTCGAGGGCCTCGGCGGCGCAGCCGAGCATCAGCGAGGATGGGAACGGCCAGGGCTGCGAGGTCCGGTAGGTGACCGCGCCGACCCGGATCCGGGTCTCCTCGAAAACCTCCCGTCGCACCGCATCCTCGATGGTCTCGCCGGGCTCCAGGAAGCCGGCGAGGCAGGAATACATGTGCGGGCGGAAATGCGGGCCGCGCCCGAGCAGGCAGGTCTCGCCCCGGCGCACCAGCATGATCACCACCGGATCGACCCGGGGGAAATGGTGGGCGTTGCAGCTCGGGCATTCCCGGCGGAAGCCGCCGGCCTTCGGGACGGTGGCGGTGCCGCAATTGGCGCAGAAGCCGTGCCGGGCGTGCCAGTCGAGCATCGACTTCGCAACCGCCAGCAGGCCCAGCTCCTCGGCCTCGACGGCGGATTCGGTGGCGATGGCGCGCAGGTCGAGGGTGCGGGCCTCGGCATCCGAAAACCCCTCCGCGGCCTCGGCCGGGGCGGACGCGGCGAAGACGGGCCTTCCATCCCGATGCCCCAAGAAGATCCGCGTCCCGGAAAGCTCGGGCGCGTCGGCGGGGGTGATCAGCGCGGTCGCCCCGCGCAGCACGATCCGGTCGCCGCAGATCAGGACGAGGCGCGCATCCGGCGCATCGAACGGCGGCACCGCCTCCTCGGGCTGTTCGGCCGAGTGCCGGTCGAGGCGGTTGCGGACGAAGCCGAGGGTGTCGCGGGGATCGGTCATGGAAGGGTCAGGCCGCGGAGAACAGGGCACCGGCGCGCTCGATCAGCTGGGCGCGGGCATGGAACGGGTAGGGCTTTCGCGTCTCGAAGCCCCAGACCGGGCCCGGCCAGGCCGGGTCGGAGCGGAAGCGGCCGACAACGTGGACGTGGAGTTGCGCCACGACGTTGCCGAGGGCTCCGACATTGACCTTGTCGGGCTTCGACAGCGCCTGCATCACCCCGGTTGCGATGCGGGTCTCCCGCCACAAATCCGCAGCGTCGGCCTCGGACAGGTCGGTGATCTCGGAGACGTCCGGGCGGCGCGGCACCAGGATCAGCCAGGGGAACCGGGCATCGTCCATCAGCAGCACGCGGCACAGGGCGAGGTCGCCCACCTCGACGGTGTCGGCAGCCAGGCGCGGATCGAGGGCGAAGGCAGACTCGGTCATGGCACGACGATGTAGCGCAGCTTGCGCCGCGGCGCGCCTCCCCGATGCGCGGAGCGATGACGCAACCGCAGCAGAGCCATCGTCAGAACGACGGCACGGCGCCCTGGCGGCCCACCGCGATCGTGCCGACCGAGAGGGCGCCGTCCGGCCCGGACTGGGTGAACAGGGTGACGGCCGCGCCGGGTTCGAGCAGGGCCTTTTCGCCGGGGGCGATCGCGGTGACCGGGGTCCCGGCCGGGATCTCGAAACTCGCCTGCCCGCCGCCAAAGCCCAGCGTCAGCCGGAGCGGGCGGCCGCCCTTCAGGTCGGCGACCCAGCCAGCCGTGAAGGTCGCGCCCGGATCGGTATCCCAGGGCTGCGTCCCGGCCTCGAAGCCGCGCTCGGAGGGGGAGTACAGCGTCACGGCCTTAGCCCGCAGCGGCGCGGCCCCGGGGGTTGCCAGCACGCTGACGTAGCTCTCGGGCTTGATGTTGCGCAGGGCCGCTTCGGTCACCGCGAAGACCCGGGTCCGCGGGTTCATCCGCAGGGTCAGGGTGCTGCCGCCTGGGCGGCGGATCTGGATTCGGTCGGCCTCGGCCCATTCGACGATGCCGCGGAACCGGGCGGTGGTCGGTTGCGCCCAGGCGGCAGTCACCGCCGAGACGGCCAGCAGGGAAGCGAGGAGGAGGCGGGTCACGGCTGTCGTCACGGGGATCCTGATCCGGCTGCGGTGGCCGAACGCCAGGCGCGCGCGGCGGTTCCAGATCCCATCAATGGGCCAGCAGCACCGGCATGTCGGCATGGGCCAGGACGTGGCTGGTGACGCCGCCGAAAATCATCTGGCGCAGTCGGCTTTGGGTGTAGGCGCCTTTGATCAGCAGATCGCAGCCGAACGCCTTGGCCTCGCCGAGAAACGTCTCGCCCGGCGCCCGCCGGCCGGCCGGGAGGGCGCGGTGCGAGGCCGCCACACCCTCGCAGGCCAGGGCCTGAGCGAGGTCCTGGGCGCTCGGCCCCGGCACCATGCCGCCCTCGACGCTGAGCACCAGCACCCGCTCGGCCCGGCGCAGGAACGGCATGGCGAAGGCCACCGCCCGGGCGGTCTCGGTGGAGCCGTTCCAGGCGATCAGGATCGCGTCACCCAGCGTCGTGGGGGCGAGGGGCGGCGCCAGCAGGATTGGACGGCCGCCCTCGAACAGGGCGGTCTCGAAGGTGGTCATGCGCGGGGCGTTGTCGGTGGTCCCCGGGCGTCCGACCACGGTGGCCGAGAACAGCCGGGCATATTGGCCGAGGAATGCGTCGCCGGTGGGCACGTCCTGCCGCCAGCGGTAGCGCGGGCCGGCATCAGCCACCTTCTCGGCGATGCAGAGCCCGTCGCGGGCGTGCCGCGGGATGCCGGCCGCGTCCATGAAGGCGACGAAGCGCCCGCCGGCCTCCTCGGCCTCGGCCCGGTCGGCCTCCTCGTCGCGCAGCCAGGTCATGCCGCCGACCATGTCGACCGGCACGTATTCGGCGAGCGCCGGGCGCAGGGACACGCCCTCGATCAGGCTGCCGAAGCGTGACGCCGCGAGCCGGGTGGTCTCGAACACGGAGGTCAGGCCGTCGTGCATCGCGACGGGAACGAGCAGGGTCTTCATCGCGGCATCCTCCTCCGGTACGCGAGGCTAATCCGACCGACGCCCGGGGGGAACCGGGGCGGGGACGGCGCGCACACGGTTTTGCGCGGCGCCGGGATCGAGACGCGCCCGGGCCCACCGGGTCAGGGGCCGCTCGATGCAGCGGTGGACCAGCAGAGCCGCCACGACGCTGCCGGCGACCATCACGGCGAGGCTGCCCCAGGGATGCAGGCCTGGGGCGAGGCCGAGCCGTAGCAGGGCCTCGCGCCCGAGGCGCAGGGCGAAGGGATGCACGAGGTAGAGGGCGTACGAGGCATCCCCGAGGCGCGCGAGCCCGCGCAGCGCCACCGGCAGCGCCGCGATCTCAGCGGCCTGCCGCTCCGGCCCGAGGGCGGCGGCGACCAGCAGGGATGCCGGCACGCCGACCAGCAGCGGGCGCAGGACCCCGTCGGCCGCGCCGTCACCGACGAGCAGGCGGGCGGCCAGGCCCAGCCCGAGGAGCCCCAGGATCGCGAGCCCCAGGCGAAGCGAAACGCCTGGCCGAAAACCTTCTCGGTGGGCGAGGGCGAGCCCGGCGCCAAGCAGAAACTCCAGCACGATCGGGTTCGCCCAGAACCGGACCGGCACCGGCAGTCCGGGCACGAGCGCGCCCAAGGCAACCAGCGTCACCAGGGCCAGGGCGAGCCAGGCCACGGCACCGCGCCGGCCGAAGCCGAGCCCGATCGCGAACAGGCCGTAGAAGAACGCCTCGTAGTTGAGGGTCCAGCCGAGGCCGTAGAGGGGCTGGACGATGCCGTCCGGCCGGGCCGCCGGCCAGAACAGGAACCCCGTCAGGATCGTGCCGGGCTCGTTCACCAGGGCCGCCGCATCCCCGAGGAGGTCGGGGCGCGCCAGGGCGAGGGCGAGGTAGACTAGGCTCACCAGCCAGTAGAGTGGCACCACCCGGGCGACCCGGTGGGCCAGGAAGCGGGCGCGTCCGCCCGGCACCCCGAACAGCCGGCCGCTCGCATGCACGATGACGAAGCCCGAGATCACGAAGAACAGATCGACCCCGCCCCACCACGGCAGCAGCGTGCCGGGATCGAGGGCCGGACCCGCGCCGCGCAGGGCCAGCAGCCCGGCCTCGTGCCGGGCATGGTGCCAGACCACCATCAGGGCAGCCGCGGCGCGCAGGATCTGGACTTCGATCAGGATCACGGAGCCGTCTGCACCAATAGAGTCGCTTTAATCCAAGGCCCTAAGCACAAAACGGCAGGAACCATAGGCCGATGGCCCCGTTGTCGAACCAATTCGCGAACGTGTCGCCGCACGGTTTCGGCCGCGAGATCTTGGTCCTCCAAAGAGGTCCAGGCTTCCGCCCCTGGCCCCGCGTGCCGGTTCGCGTCTTCACTCGTACTCGAGGTTCTCATGTTGAAGAATTACGCTGCCGCGTCCGCGCTCGTCCTGGCCCTGTCGACCCCGGCCTTCGCGCAGGGCGCCAACGATTTCCGCCTGCAGTCGATGCAGGCCAATGCGTTCGAGATCCAGTCCTCGCAGATCGCGCTGTCGAAGTCGCGCAGCCCGAAGGTGCGGTCCTTCGCCCAGGAGACGATCCGTGACCACCGCGCCGCCAACGTGGCGCTGGCCGGCGGCGAGAGCAATTACATGGCGGCCCGTGACGAGGGCCTCGGCGGCCTCGTGACCGCCCCGCTGTCCGTGGCTGGCAGCGCTGTCGGCGCCGGTGTCGGCGCGGCGACCGGCGTGGTCGGCGGCACCCTGGCGGGCGGCCCGGTCGGCGGCCTCGAGGGTCTCGGATCCGGCGCCGCCAACGGCGCACAGGCGGGCGGCCGTATGGGCCGCGGCGATGCCATGGCCACCGGCGCGTCCACGGTCGTCCCGCCGAGCCCGGAGCAGCAGGCGATGCTCGCCGAGCTGTCGGCGACCCCGGCCGGCCCGCGCTTCGACCGTCTCTACGCGACCCAGCAGATCCAGGCGCACCAGATGACGATCGCCATGACCCAGGCCTACGCCCAGGGTGGCCCGAACCCGGCCCTGCGCAACTACGCCCAACAGGCCCTGCCGGCCCTGCAGGCGCATTACGACCACGCCCAGCGCCTGCCGGGCGCCATGTAATTTTTGGGATCGCCCGGCTTCGGCCGGGCGGTACGGCAAGAGGCGGTGGGCGCGAGCCCGCCGCCTTTTTTGTGTCTGGTCGCGCCCCCACCGTCATTG
This sequence comes from Methylobacterium sp. J-072, assembly GCF_022829425.1. Taxonomy (NCBI): domain Bacteria; kingdom Pseudomonadati; phylum Pseudomonadota; class Alphaproteobacteria; order Hyphomicrobiales; family Methylobacteriaceae; genus Methylobacterium; species Methylobacterium sp. J-072. The sequence goes on from NZ_JAKSYK010000214.1 coordinate 36,402, forward strand.
CGAGCGCAGCGAAGCAACCCAGGGCGGCGCTCGCTCGCAGACCGTGGGTGTGTCCCTGGGTCACTTCGCTGCGCTCGTGATGACGGTGCGAGGCGGCAAGCAGAGCGCTTCTGCCGAAAGTGCGCGAGAGCGATGGAAGGGTCTAACCCCCAACGCCTGCAGGCGGTCTCAAGCCCACTCCGCCGTGTTGGCCCCGTTCCTCACACCGGTTTGTGAAGGCCGCAACAGGCCCCTCTCCCCAGCGGGAGAGGGGACCCACGCCGGATCCGGCGACAAGTGGGTCTGCCGGTCCAAGCTTGAGCGACGGAGCGTCGAGCTTCGCAAGCAGCCGAAGCCCCTCGGCTTGAGGTGTCGAACAAGCACCTCAAGCCGCTCAATAATCGCTCAGTCGCAGGCCACCGCCGTCGGCAGCACCTTGCGCCCCGCATTGTCCACCGCCGGGTGGAAATCGCCGGTCTCGGGATCGCGCACCAGCAGCACGCCGTTGGCCACGCCGAAATGCGCGCCGTGGAGGTTGAGCCGGCCGTCCTCGACCCGTTCCTTCACGAACGGGAAGCTCAGCAGGTTCTCGATGCTCTGGCTGACCATGGCGTGCTCCATCCGGGTCAGGTAGTCGGGCGCGCTCGAATCGCCGGCCTTGGCCTCGGCGGCGCCCACGAGCGAGACCCACTTGCCGATGAAGTTGCTGCTCGAAAGCGGCGCGGCCTTGCTGGCGAAGGCCTTGATGCCGCCGCAGGTGGCGTGGCCGAGCACGACGATGTGCTTCACCTCCAGGGCCTGGACTGCGAACTCGATCGCCGCCGAGGTGCCGTGATAGGCGCCGTCCGGCTCGTAGGTCGGCACGATGTTGGCGACGTTGCGGATCACGAACAATTCGCCCGGGCCGGCATCGAAGATCGCCTCGGGGGCGACGCGGCTGTCGCAGCAGCTGATCACCAGGATCTGAGGCTCCTGGCTCTGGGCGAGCTGCGCGAAGCGCCGGCGCTCGGTGGGAAACCGGTCCGCCAGGAACGCGCGGTAGCCCTCGGTCAGGAATTCAGGGAACATGCCATCTCCTCAAGGTTGCGGTCTTCGCAGGTGCGAGATCCGGATCAGCGATCGTGCCAAGTCAGAACGTGCGGCTGGGTCGGAATAGTCCCTGCGGCGAGATCGCCCGCCAGGTCGGCGAGACCCACCGGCTCGACGCGCTCGCCGCTCGCCCGGAGCTCGGCCAGCGGCCACCAGCGGGTCCCGATCACCGGGTTGTCCTCGGTCTCGGCCAGCCGGCTGGTATCGACCCGGTCGTCGGGCAGGCGAACGAGAAAGTAGCGCTCGCGGGCGTCCCGCGACTGGCGGAACAGGTGGAACGGCCCATCGCAGGCCGCGACCTGCGGGCCGATCTCCGCATCGTCACGGCCGATCTCTTCGCCCAGCTCACGCCGGCAGGCAGTGACGTGGTCCTCGCCGGGCTCCAGCCCGCCCCCGGGCATGAACCAGAACCGCAGCGGCTCGCCGTCCGGCCCCTTGGCGTGGACCGACGCGTAGGCGATCAGCAGGATCCGGTCCTGCGGATCGAGGACGATCGCCCGGGCAACGTGGCGGATCGGGAGGGGGTTCGGCGCGCTCATGAGGCTGAGCTAGAGCGCGCCTACCCGGACGGACACGGGTCGCGCGCGCGATCAGGAGGAATTGAGCGCCTCACCTGACCTCGAAACCACCGATCATGGCCCCCGAATAGCCGGCGCCCAGATCACCACCGGCAGCCCATGCGCATCCCGATCCGGCGGGTCCGGCAGCGGCACGGCGCGGCCTTCGAGGATGTCCCAAGCCACCACCAGGGCGGCCAAAGCGTCGAGATGATCGTCGGCCGGCACGCCCTTCGCCCGGGCGTCGAGCAGGGTCACCGGCAGGCCGACCGCTTCGAGCAGGCTCCGGCGCAGGGCCAGGCCCTCGCGGGCGCGGGCGCCCTTCTTCGGCAGGCCGAGGGGGCGGCCGCCGTTGAGCGCGTGGAACGCCACCTCCGGGTGGACCTCGTGGACCCGCGCCAACGCCTCCGGCCGCGCCCGCAGCAGGGTGTCCACGGCGCGGACATAGCGGAAGATGTTGTAGCCCTGGATCGAAGGCGCGAAGGGCGGCTCGCTCGCCGCCCGGGAGGCGGCTTTCGCGGATTCGTAGTCGGGCGCGTCGATCGCCGCCCGGGGCGGCATCGAGAAGACCGAGGATCGCGCGGCCCCGAGCCGGACCCGGGCGGCCAAGTCGGCAGCCCTGCCGCCCCCGAAAACCCGATCCGGCAGGCCGATCGGCACGTCGATGCCGACGATCAGCGGCTGCTCCGGCGCGTCGAGGAGCGCCGCCACGTCGGGAAACAGGGCGCAGCGGTGCCGCTCCGGATGGTCGAGGTCGAGGAGCGCCCCCGCCCAGGCGCCCCGGCAGCCGTCGAGCCCCGCGACCCAACGCGCCATCCCGTCCCCGCCATCGCTCGCGAACGCATCGTCTCGTCCCGCGATGCGTTCTTGCCCGGGACGCGGCGGAAAGCTATCGGCGATCCGAAGGGCGCCCCGCCGGCCCGGGAGAAGCGTGATGAGCGAGATCCGTCCCCGCCGCAGCGTGCTGGCCATGCCCGGCTCGAACGCCCGCGCCCTGGAGAAGGCGCGCACGCTCCCCACCGACGTGATCCTGATCGACCTGGAGGACGGCGTCGCCCCGGAGAAGAAGGCCGAGGCCCGAGCCTCGGTGGCCGCCGCAGTCTCAGGCGCCGGCTTCGGCCCGCGCGAGGTGGTGGTGCGGATCAACCCGCCCGAGACCGAGGACGGCGAGGCCGACCTCGCGGCGCTCGCCGGCGCGGGTCCCGACGCGATCCTGGTGCCGAAGGTGCGCAGCTCCGACGCGCTGATCACGGTCGGCTCGCGCCTGCGCCGGCTCGGGGCACCGCTCGCGACGCGGATCTGGGCGATGATCGAGACCCCGATGGCGGTGGTCAACGCCGCCGAGATCGCCGGCGCCGCCCGGGACGTGGACGGCCGCCTCGCCGCCCTGGTGATCGGCCCCAACGACCTCGTGAAGGCGGCCCGGATCCGGCCACCGGGGCGGGCCGCGCTGCGCCCCTGGCTGATGACCGTGCTGGCCGCCGCCCGGGCCTACGAGATCGAGGCGATCGACGGCGTGTTTTCCGGCCTCGACGACGCGGCCGGGTTCGAGGCGGAATGCGCGGAGGGCCGCGATCTCGGCTTCGACGGCAAGATGCTGATCCACCCGAGCCAGATCGGCCCGGCCAACGCCGCCTTCGGGCCCGGCGAGGCCGAGATCGCCGAGGCGCGCCGGGTGGTCGCGGCCTTCGCGGCGCCGGAGAACCAGGTGCACGGGGTGATCGCGCTCGACGGGCGCATGGTCGAGCGCCTCCATGTCGAGGCCGCCCGGCGCACCCTGGCGCTCGCCGAGGCGATCGAACGGCTCGGCGCATGAGCGATCTGCCGGAGGTCGGTCTCCGCCTCCTCGACCCGCGCCTGACCGGCTGGGGGTTCCCACGCTGGGGCTCGGCGGCGGCGGCCGGCCTCGACCTCCATGCCTGCCTGGACGAACCCCTGATCCTGCCGCCCCGGGGGGCACCGGCCCTGATCCCGGCGGGTTTCAGCGTGCTGATCCGCGATCCCGCTTGGTGCGGCCTGATCTTCCCCCGCTCCGGCCGCGGCCACCGCGACGGCCTCGTGCTCGGCAACGGCACCGGGGTGATCGACGCGGATTACGAGGGCCCCCTGATGGTCTCGGCCTGGAACCGCGACGATGCGCGGCCGATCCGGATCGAGCCGGGCGACCGGATCGCGCAGCTGGTGTTCACCCGCGTGACCCGACCTCTCCTGACCGTGCTGGCCGATGAGGCCGGTCCGGGCTCGGGTCGTGGGGAGGGGGGGTTCGGGTCGAGCGGGCGGTAGGCGACGCGCTTCGGATTTGGGACCGTGCAGGAGAGCCGGATATCCAGATCGCCGCCCCATCCCGCGATAGCTGGGCGACTCCACCCCACCGCCGCATCCTGAGCGGTCATCAGACGGGTCCTTCCCATCCACCCCCTCATCCTGAGGCGACGGAGCGCAGCGAAGGCCTCGAAGGAGGCCTCCGGGGATCGCAGAGGCTTCTGGAGGGCTCCTTCGAGGCCCCGCGATCTTCGACCGCCGGGCATTTCAGGTTGAGGCCGCGGGTGGGATACCTCAGATCGATCAGGCCCTTATAAGAATCCTCACTCCATCACCTTCCCCATTCGCCCGGCGAGATCCTGGATGAACTGGAAGGCGGTGCGGCCCGAGCGGGAGCCGCGGGTGGTGGCCCATTCCAGAGCCTCGGCGCGCAGGCGCTCGGGCGGCAGGTCGAGGCCGTAGCGCTCGGCATAGGCGCGGATCATCGCCAGAAACTCGTCCTGGCTGCATTTGTGGAAGCCGAGCCAGAGGCCGAACCGGTCCGAGAGCGAGACCTTCTCCTCCACGGCCTCGCCGGGGTTGATCGCCGTGGAGCGCTCGTTCTCGACCATGTCGCGGGCGAGCAGGTGCCGGCGGTTCGAGGTGGCGTAGAACAGCACGTTGCCGGGGCGGCCCTCGATGCCGCCGTCCAGCGCGGTCTTGAGCGACTTGTACGAGGTGTCGTCGCCGTCGAAGGACAGGTCGTCGCAATAGACCAGCCAGCGATGCGGGTCGGGCCGCAGCAGCGCCATCAGGTCGGGCAGGGCCTCGATGTCCTCCCGGTGGATCTCCACCAGCTTCATCGGCAGCGCGCCCTCGGGCCGGCGGGCGTTGATCTCGGCATGGGCCGCCTTGACCAGCGAGGACTTGCCCATGCCGCGCGCGCCCCACAGCAGGGCGTTGTTGGCCGGCAGGCCGCGGGCGAAGCGCTCGGTGTTCTCGATCAGGGTGTCGCGCGCCCGGTCGATGCCGGTGAGCAGGCCGATCTCCACCCGGGCCACCTGCGGCACCGGAGTGAGCCGCCGCTCCGGACCCCACAGGAACGCGTCGGCGGCGTTCGGGTCGAAGGCTGGCGGGGCGGGCGGGGCGGCCCGTTCCAGCGCGGTGGCGATCCGCTCCAGGAGCGGCATCAGGGTCTCAAGGCTCGTCATCGGATCGGGGGGCTCGCTGCCGGATCGGTGGAGTAACCGTACTACGGCGTTCGGTTACGGAAATCATCCGGCTGACGATTGCGTCGGCCCGGTGCCGAACGCGGCTCGGGATCGGACGTTGGTCCTCCGCGGGGCCGAGGGCCGGGGAGGGCGCCGATGGAAGCGGGACCGACGATCCGGATCACCCAGGTCGGCGCTTACGTCTTCACGGTCGATTTCGGCGCCGCCTTGCCCGATCTCCTCACCGACGAGGCGCTGCCAGTCGGAGCAGGCACCGGCCCGGTGCCGGAGCAGATGCTGATCGCCGGGGTGGCGAACTGCCTGTGCGCCAGCCTGGTCTTCGCCCTGGGCAAGTTCCGGCAGGACGCCCAGGGCGTCACCGCGGAAGCCACCTGCCGGGTCGCGCGCAATCCGGAAGGCCGTCTGCGGATCACCGGGATCGACGTGCGCATCCGGCTCGGCGCGCAGGCCGCCGCGATGCCGCGGATCGACCGGGTGCTCGACCAGTTCCAGCGCTTCTGCACGGTCTCCGAGAGCGTGAAGGCCGGGATCCCGGTCTCCGTCTCGGTGGAGGATGGCGGCGGGACGCGGCTCGCATGAGTGCGGGTGGGAGGGATGGGGCGCGTGCATGCTGCAGCCTCACAAAACGGGTTTTGAATTGTTCGCGGCCTGAGAGAATGCCCAGTTCAGAGACGGTACGCGCTTTCCCTCCCCCTTCTGCGGGGGAGGGTGGGCCGGCCGTCAGGCCGGGTCGGGAGAGGGGCAGCGCGACGGTTCAGGATCTCGCGCCCGTCGCGCCCTTTCCGGAGACGGCGCTCCCCTCTCCCGACCCCCTTCGGGGGCCACCCTCCCCCGCAGAGGGGGGAGGGAGACGCGCGTATCCGACCGACGCCCTCATCCATCAACGATGGGCCAACACGACAACCCGTACGGGAGCGAACCCATGGCAGACGATCCAAAAAAACCCGCCCGCGAGCCGGGGGACCTGGCCCGGCTCTTCAACCAACGCGCCAATACCGGCGACGTCGAGGGGCTGGTCGCGCTCTACGAGCCGAGGGCGGTGCTGGCGGCCGGGCGGGTGGTCGCGACCGGGCATGACGAGATCCGGGCCTTCTATGCCAACCTGCTGGGGCGCAAATCCGACTTCCCAGCCCCCGAGACGCTGGAACCCGTGCGCAACGGCGATCTCGCCCTGACCTTCGCCCGGCTGCCCAACGGTGCGCTCTCGGTGGAGGTCGCCCGGGCGCAGCCGGACGGGACCTGGCTCTGGGCGATCGACCAGTTGAAGATCGCGCCGCCGAAGGACTGACAGCCCCGCGCTTGTCCCACCGGACGCGATGCGGCAAAGCGGGGGCCGCGCGCCCCGAGCCTGCGCGCCGATCCGAGCCGACACGATGCACGACATCCGCGCCATCCGGGACAACCCGGACGCCTTCGACCGCGACCTCGCCCGCCGGGGCCTCGCGCCGCTCTCGGCCGAGCTGATCGCCCTCGACGAGGCGCGGAAATCGTCCGTGTCGGCGGCCCAGGCCAATCAGGAGCGGCGCAACGCCCTGGCCAAGGAGATCGGCGGCGCCAAGAAGGCCAAGGACGAGGCCCGCGCCGCCGCCCTGATGGCGGAGGTCGGCGCCCTCAAGGCCGCCGAGCCCGCCCTGAAGGCGGCGGAGGCCGAGGCCGACAGGGCACTCGCCGAAAGGCTCGCCGCGATCCCGAATCGCCCCAAGCCCGACGTGCCGGACGGCGCCGACGAGCACGGCAACGTGCTCTACCGCAGCCACGCCTCCACCCGGGAGCGGCTGACCGAGGGCAAGGAGCATTTCGAGCTCGGCGAGGCCTCCGGGCTGATGGATTTCGAATCCGCCGCCAAGCTCTCGGGCTCGCGCTTCGTGGTGCTGAAGGGTCAGCTCGCCCGGCTGGAGCGAGCGCTCGGCCAGTTCATGCTCGACCTGCACACGCAGGAGCACGGATATCTGGAGGTGGCGCCGCCGATTCTGGTGCGCGACGCCGCTATGTTCGGAACTGCTCAGCTCCCAAAATTTTGGGACGATCAGTTCGAAACATACCCCGGGCATCAATACAAGAAAGTCCTACAAGATAATTGGCGTATATCTTGGAATAGTGCACTCGATAGCGCTTCGAAAGTTGGAATAGATTCCGCAAGGAAGATAGTCGAGGCTGACCTTATATTCGGAGATCCGATCGAAGATAGTCAACGACTATGGCTCGTCCCCACCGCCGAGGTGCCGCTCACCAACCTCGTGCGCGAGTCGATCCTGAAAGAAGAAGAACTGCCCCTGCGCTTCACAGCCCTCACGCCCTGCTTCCGGGCCGAGGCCGGGGCGGCGGGGCGGGATACCCGCGGCATGCTGCGCCAGCACCAGTTCAACAAGGTCGAGCTGGTCTCGATCACCACGCCCGAGGACTCCGCCAACGAGCACGAGCGGATGCTGACCTGCGCGGAGGCCGTCCTCAAAAAACTCGATCTGCCCTACCGGGTGATGACGCTCTGCACCGGCGACATGGGCTTCGCGAGCCAAAAAACCTATGACATCGAGGTCTGGGTGCCGGGCCAGCGCACCCACCGGGAGATCTCTTCGTGTTCCGTCTGCGGTGAGTTCCAGGCCCGGCGGATGAACGCCCGCTACCGGGGCAAGGACGGCAAGCCGGCCTATGTCCATACGCTGAACGGCTCAGGGGTCGCAGTCGGCCGCGCCCTGATCGCCGTGATGGAGAACTACCAGAACCCGGACGGGAGCATCACGATCCCGTCGGTGCTCCACCCCTACATGGGCGGGCTCAACCGGATCGAAGGGGCCCGCTGATGCGCATCCTAGTCACCAACGACGACGGCATCCACGCGCCGGGGCTCGCCACCCTGGAGGAGATCGCCCGGGAGCTGTCCGACGACGTCTGGGTGGTGGCGCCCGAGAGCGACCAGTCCGGCGTGTCGCACTCGCTGTCGCTGAACGACCCGCTGCGCCTGCGGCAGGTCTCGGAGAAGCGCTTCGCCGTGAAGGGCACGCCCTCCGATTGCGTGATCCTGGGCGTGCGCCACATCCTGGGCGATCACGGGCCGGACCTGGTCCTGTCGGGGGTCAACCGCGGCCAGAACGTCGCCGAGGACGTGACCTATTCGGGCACGATCGCAGCCGCCATGGAGGGCACGATCCTCGGCATCCGCTCGATCGCCCTGAGCCAGGCCTACGGGGCGGGCGGGCGCAGCGCGCTCAAATGGGATTGCGCCCGGGAGCACGGGCCGAAGGTCGTCCGCAAGATCCTGGAGACGGGCATCGAGCCCGGCATCCTGATCAACGTGAACTTTCCGGATTGCGAGCCCGACGCCGTGCAGGGCGTCGCGGTGGCGGCGCAGGGTTTTCGCAACCAGGCGCTGCTGTCGATCGACGCCCGGGTGGACGGGCGCGGCAACCCGTATTTCTGGCTGGCCTTCGCCAAGGCCCGGTTCGAGCCGGGCCACGGCTCGGACCTGAAGGCGATCGCGGAGAAGCGGATCTCGGTGACGCCGCTGCGCCTCGACCTCACCGACGAGCCGACCCTGACCCGCTTCGCGCAGGCCTTCGCCGAAGGATCATAGGCAAGTGATCGACCTGGGCGGCCTTGAGGAGGCTGCCGGCAACGCGGCCTTCGTCATGGCGCTCCGGGGCCGGGGCCTGCGGGACACCGCGATCCTGCGGGCCATGGAGCAGGTCCCGCGGGAGCCGTTCGCCCCCGCCGCCCACCGTGCCCAGGCCCGGCGGGACATCGCCCTGCCGCTGCCCTGCGGCGCCTCGATGACCGCGCCGACCCTGGTGGCGCAGATGCTGGCGCTCCTGCGGGTCGAGCCCGGCCACCGGGTGCTGGAGATCGGCACCGGCTCGGGCTACGCCACGGCGCTGCTGGCGAAGCTCGGGGCCGGCGCGGTCCTGAGCCTGGAGCGCTACGCGACGCTGGCCCGGGAGGCCGCCGCCCGGCTCACCGACCTTTCCGAGGTCCACGTGGTCCAGGCCGACGGCCTCGCCCCGGAGCTACCGGATGGCGGCTTCGACCGGATCCTGGTCCACGGCAGCGTCGAGTTCATACCACCGCACTGGCGCGCGGCCCTGGAACCAGGCGGGCGGCTGGTGACCGGCCTCCTCCACGATGGCCGCTGCCGGATCGCAACCCTCGCGGCCCCCGAGGCCGACCCGGAGCTCGGCCCGCCGATCCGCTTGGCGGCGCTGGTGCCGGGGTTGGCGCGGGTGCTGTGACGTCCCCGTTCCACGCCGTAATTGCGAGCGTAGCGAAGCAACCTAGGGAAACGCCTCCATTCTGAGATCGCGCGATGCACTGGGTTGCTTCGCTGCGCTCGCAATGACGGTGAGGGTCGTTCGCTCGAAGGTGTTCACCCAATCCGCCGCGAAGCCCGCCACAACCGCCACAGCCTCCGCCAGCGCGGAAGGTCGGTGAGTGTGTTGAGCGGGTCGTAGCTCGCCCGCTCCATCGTCGCGAGATAGGGCTCGACCAGGGCCACCGGCAGGAAGGCCGTGCCGGCGAGCGGCGCGATGGCCGGGCGGGCGGCCTCGAAGGCCTTGAGATGGGTGCGGGCGAGGTCGCGCAGGTCGGCGCAGGCCCGGCGCAGGCCGGGGCCGCCGCGGCCGCTGGTGATGTCTTCCCGGGTGACGCCGTAGCGGGCCAGCACCTCGGCCGGCAGGTAGACCTGGCCGGAGCGGGCGTGCCAGGGCAGGGCGCGCAGCAGGCCCGTGAGGCCGTAGGCCACGCCGGCATGGCCGGCGGCTCCCGCACCGCCCGGCTCGGTGCCGTTGCCGATCACCAGGCTCGCCAGCCGGAAAAGGGCCGAGGCGGTCTCGCCGCAATAACCCTCCAGGTCGTTCACCCGGGGCATCGGGTCCTCGTAGAGGTCGAATACCCGGGCGTCGATCAGGTCCACGAAGGGCTGGCGCAGGAGGCGGTTGACCCGGATCGCCTCTTCGAGGGCCGCCGCCACCGGGTTGGCGCGGACATCGCCCCGGGCCTCGCCCTGGAGGGCGTCGCGCCACCATTGCAGGCGGATCTCCCCGGCCATCGGGTTCGAGGCGGCCTCGCGCACCCGCGCGATGGTCAGGCTGAAGGCGTAGAGGGCGAAGAGGTGCGGGCGGGCGGCGGCCGGGGCGAACAGGGTCGCGTAATACCGGTCGGGGTCGCCGTCGCGGACCAGCTGCTCGCAATGGGCCTGCGCGAAGGCCAGGCCGGTCTCTGCAGGCTTGTCGTCGACCTCCGGCATCACGCGACCACGATCAGGGCGGCCGCGACCTTGCGGTTCTCGGCAACCAGGATGTTGTAGGTGCGGGCCGCCGCCCCAGTCTGCATCACGTCGAGGCCGATTCCGGCATCCTTGAGCCAGCCGCGCAAGGACGGGTCGATCGCCGCGATGTCGAGGCCGGTGCCGACCAGCAGCAACTCGATCCCCGCCGCCTCGACCTGGACCGGGCGCAGGGACGTGCGGTCGATCGCCTGCGGGGACGTCACGTCCCAGGCGCGCACCCCCGAGGGCAGGAGCAGGAGCGAGCCACGATGCGACATCCCGGCGAAGCGGAAGCCGCCATTGCCGTAGGTGTCGATGATGTGGCGCCCCGGCACGAAGCCGGAGTCAAAGTTTTTCGGACTCGCCGGCTCGGCCATCGCGTTAAAAATTACTCGGCGGGTTGCGGGACGCCGGAGCGCTCGGCCGCCGCCCGGGCGCCCGAGAGCATCAGCCCCAGATAGATCAACACCGGAGTCGAGACGAAGATCGCCGAGTAGGTGCAGATCACGACGCCGCAGAGCATCACGATGGCGAAGCCCTTGATCGCCTCGCCACCGAACAGGACCAGCGCAAGCAGCGACAGGCCCGACGAGATCGAGGTCATCACGGTCCGCGACATGGTCGAGTTGATCGACAGGTTCAGCAGGTCGACCGTGGGGATGGTCTTGTAGCGCCGCATCAGCTCGCGGGTCCGGTCGAACACCACGACGGTCTCGTTGAGCGAGTAGCCGACGATGGTCAGGATCGCGGCGATCGAGGTCATGTTGAACTCGATGCGGGTGATGATGAACACGCCCACCGTCAGCACGATATCGTGGAGCGTGCCGACGATGGCGCCGAGCGCCAGTTCCCGCTCGAACCGGAACCAGAGGTAGAGCAGCACCGCGACCACCGACAGCACGACGCCGAGCGTGCCGGACTGGACCAGCTCGCCCGACACGCGCGGGCCGACGGTCTCTGTGCGGCGGAAATCGTAATCGGCGTCGAAGGCGGCATGCGCCTTGTTCATCACCGCGGTCTGGCCCTGCTCACCGGGCTGGAGCGGCAGGCGCACCAGCACGGTGCCTTGGTTGCCGAGCTCCTGCACCTCCGGCTCGCCGAAGCCGAAGCCCACCGCGGTGTGCCGGATCGCGGCCACGTCGGCGGTGCCGGACTTGGCCTGGAGCTCGACCAGGGTGCCACCCTTAAAGTCGATGCCGAAGTTCAGCCCGATGGTGAGGAACAGCACCACGGTCGCGAGCGACAGCAAAGCCGAGAGCGGAAAGGTGAGCCGCCGGAAGCGCATGAAGTCGAAATGCGATTCATCGGGCCAGAGGCGGAGCAGGCGCATTGTTTCGGACCTAACGTGTGGAAGATGTCAGCACCGGCACGATCCCGTCCCACCCGCGACCTCATCCTGAGGCGCTTGCGCCCCGCGCAAGCCTCGAAGGAGGCCTCCAGGCTGCGCGCGGTCCCTGGATCCCTCCTTCGGAGCCCGCTGGCGCGGGCACCTCAGGATGAGGTTCGGGGTTTGGATCGGCGGATCACACCGGCGGCGATGCATCTCCCGAAAGGAAGTTCATTCAGAACGGCAGGGCCTTCGGCCTGAACGTCTTATACCACACCGCGATCATCATCCGGGTCAGCGTCACGGCGGTGATGACGGTGGTGAGGATGCCGAGGATGAACACCACGGCGAACCCCTTCACCGGCCCGGAGCCGAGGAAGAACAGGATCAGCGCGGCGATCGCCATGGTCGAGTTCGAGTCGATGATCGTCGCGAAGGCGCGGTCGAAGCCGGCCTGGAGCGCGGAGATCAGCGAGCGGCCGGCATGGCTCTCCTCGCGCATGCGCTCGTAGATCAGCACGTTGGAATCCACCGCCGTGCCGATGGTGAGCACGATGCCGGCGATGCCCGGCAGGGTCATGGTCGCCTCCAGCACCGACATCAGGCCCAGGATCAGCCCGACATGGACCATCAGGGCGATGTTGGCGATGAAGCCGAAGGTGCCGTAGGTGGCGAACATGAAGCAGACCACCAGGCCCGCCGCCACCAGGGTCGCGAGCTTGCCAGCCTGGATCGAGTCGCGGCCGAGGCCGGGGCCGACGACGCGGCGCTCGACCACGGTGAACTTGGCCGGCAGCGCGCCGGCCCGGAGCAGGACAGACAGGTCGTTGGCCTGCTGAACCATGAAGTTGCCGGTGATCTGACCCGAGCCGCCGGTGATCGCCGAGCGGATCACCGGGGCTGAGACCACCTCGTTGTCGAGCACGATCGCCATGCGCCGGCCGACATTCTCCGAGGTCGCCTGGCCGAAGCGCTGGGCGCCGCGCAGGTTGAATTTGAAGCTGACCATCGGCTCATGCGACTGCTGGTCGAAGGCCGGCTGGGCGTCGGTCAACTCGCCGCCATCGGCCATGACCCGGCGCTCGACCGGGACCTTGGCGCCCTTCTCGTCCTTGGAGGGCAGCATGTCGACATCGCCGGAGGGGCTGTCGGCGAGCATGCGGAACTCGAGCTTGGCGGTGGAGCCCAGCAGCTTCTCCAGCCGCTCCGGATTCTGCTCGCCCGGGACCTGGATCAGGATCCGGTCGGCACCCTGCTGCTGGATCGACGGCTCGGTGGTGCCGGTGGAATCGAGCCGGCGGCGGATGACCTCGATGCCCTGGCTGACCGCCCGGCGGGTGCGCTCGGTGATGCCGACATCGGTGAGCGTCAGCCGGATCACGCCGCCGGGCTGCTCGGTGATGTCGAGGGTGCGGGCAGCAGTCTGGCCGATCGACGTGGTGATCGGCAGCGACAGCTCCTGCAGCTTCGGCAGGACCTTGGCCCGGGCTGCGTCGTCCGCGACCTTCACCTGGACGCCGCGCTGGAGCAGGCCGATGCCGCCGTCGGCGCGGACGTTCTCCTGCTGGAGGGTGCGGCGCACGTCGTCACGCAGGGCCTTGGCCTGGGAGGCGACCAGCTCGTTCTGATCGACCTCCAGCAGCAGCTGCGAGCCGCCCTGGAGGTCGAGGCCGAGCACGATCGCCCGGGTCGGCACGATCCAGGCCGGGAACCAGGACGGCAGGCTCGCCATGAAGCCCTTGCGCTGCTCGGGCGAGAAGAAGCTCGGCACCGCGAGCATCAGGCCGATCAGGATCGCCGCGAGGGTCGTGATGATCTTCGCACGGGAGAAGCGCAGCATCGGCCGGTGTTTTCTCTATCAAGCCGGCGGGTTACGCCGGCCGCTTCATGGAAGGTGTCAGGCGGCCTTGGCCGGTCCGCCCTTGGCGCGGACCTCGGAGATCATCGTCCGGACGACCCGCACGCGGACGTTCGGGGCGATCTCGACCTCGATCTCGGACTGATCGTCCACGGCCTTCACGACCCGCCCGACCAGGCCGCCATTGGTGACGATCGTGTCGTCCCGGCGGACCGCCTTGATCAGCGCCTGGTGGTCCTTGACCCGTTTCTGCTGCGGTCGCAGGATCAGGAAATACATGATCACGAAGATCAGGACGAACGGGATCACCTGAAAGGCGATCTCCGCTCCGCCAGCGGCCGTAGCGGCCCCTTGCGCGAAGGCGGGGGTGATCAACGAGCGTCTCCTGCGATTGGCACGCAGGCCTGCTGCCGATTGCGGCGTGTGCAGACCTGTCTGAAAGCGCGCGGACTATAGCCAGGGGCTTCCCGAAAGCAACGCCCCGCGCTCAGGCCATCACAGCAGGCCGAGCACAGCCTCCGCGAAGGCGTCCGGCGCCTCCTGAGGAAAGTTGTGGCCGACCCCCGCGACGACGGCGCGCCGGTACGGCCCGGTGAAGTGCTCCGCGTCTGTGTCGGTCGCCGGCGGCGGCCCGACGCCGTCGTCGGCCCCGAGCAGGACCACCGACGGCACGGCGATCTCGGGCTGGGCCGCCAGCCGGGCCTCGATCTCGATGAGCGCCGGATCGCCGGGGACCAGGCCGAAGCGGTGGCGGTAGGAATGGACCACCACGTCGACGAAGTCCGGGTTCGCTTCGAAGGATCGGGCGGTCCGCGCAAACGTCTCTTCGGAGAACCGCCAGGTCGGGGACCAGAGCCGCCACAACAATTCGCAGAACTGCGCGCGGTTGGCCGCCAGGCCGGCGCGGCCGCGCTCGCCGTGGAGGTAATACTGGTACCACAACCTGTGCTCGACGTCCGGCGCCGCCGGGTTCCCAGCGGCTGGGATATTCTGGATGTTGTAGCCCACGCCGCAGCTCACGAGACCCGCCGCCCGACCCGGCCAGAGCGCCGAGACCACGCAGGCCGCCCGGCCGCCCCAATCGTAGCCCGCGAGCACGGCCCGCTCGATTCCGAGCGCGTCCAGGAAGGCCAGGAGGTCGGCCCCGAGGGCCGCCTGCTCGCCGGAGCGCAGGGTGGCGGGATCGCGGAACCGGGTCGGCCCATAGCCCCGCAGATACGGGATCAGGCAGCGCACGCCTTCGGAGGCGAGGCGCTCGGCCACGGCGTCGTAGGCGTGGATGTCGTACGGGAAGCCGTGGAGCAGCACCGCCGGCTTGCCATCCGGCGGCCCGACCTCCCGGTAGGCGACGTCGAGGACTCCGGCCTGCACGCGCTTCACGGATCGCTCCCTCGCTGACTCACCATCCTAACCTGATCCCCGCACAATTGCCGCATATGCTCTTGCCGACGACCCGATCCGCCCGACCTTGGGCGCGGTGACGGAACCGGGAGATACGACACGATGGGCCTGCTCGACGGTGTGAAGACCCTGATCGGCGACGTGGTCGCGGCGGCCGACCGGGCGGTCGTGAGCACCGGCAGCGGCAAGCTCGCCCTGGCGCTGGCCAAGTTCTATCCCGGCGGCCTCGTCGCCTTCCTGGACCGGCTGCGCGAGACCGGCCATGGCGAGGCCGTCGACTCCTGGATCGCGCCGGGCGAGAACCGCCCCGTCCCGGTCGACGCCGTCGCGCGATGCCTGCCGGATGCGGTCACCGAGCGGCTGGCCTACGACCTGAACCTGCCCGCCGGGCGGGTGGCGACGGCGCTCGCCGAGTTCCTGCCCGCGGCGGTCGCGGCCCAGAGCGAGGACGGCCGGCTGAAGCCGCAGCCGAACTTCAGCACGCAGGTCCGCTGATCGTTTTGTCGGCGGCGGCCCTCGGCCGGACCCGGTCGCGCCCTATGATCCTCCCGTACGGGGATCGACAGGAGGACCAGGATGAGCTTGCTCGATAGTCTCGGTGGTTCGCTGGGGCAGATGGCGCTCAAGGCACTGCCCGGTATCATCCAGCAGGTCCTGCCCGGCGGCCTCAACGCGCTGCTCGATCAGCTCCGCCGGTCCGGCTACGAGAGCCAGGTCAATTCCTGGCTGGGCCGCGGCCCGAACGAGCCGATCACCGCCGACGACCTCCAGAAGGTCCTGGGCAACGAGCAGATCCGCCAGATGGCGCAGAAGCTCGGCATTCCGGTCGACCAGCTGTTCCCGACCCTGGCCAAGGCCCTGCCGGAAGCGGTGGACCACCACAGCCCGGACGGAACGCTGCAGGTGCCCAAGGTCTGATCGCGGGGGCCTGACGGCGCAACAGGGGCCGTCGCGAACGAAAACGGCGGCCCCTCTCGGGACCGCCGCGTTGAGGCGTGTAGCGTCGCCTCAGTTGCTGGCGAGCTGGGACATCGGGTCCACCGGCGAGCCGCCCTTGCGGATCTCGAAGTGCAGCTGCGGCGAGGTCACGTTGCCCGAGGCGCCGGACTTGGCGATGGTCTGGCCGCGCTTGACCTTGTCGCCGGGCTTCACGTCGATCTCGCCGTTATGGGCGTAGGCCGAGACGAAGCCGTTGGCGTGGCGCACCAGCACCAGCTTGCCGTAGCCCTTCACGTCCGAGCCGGCATAGGCCACCGTGCCTTCCTCGGCGGCCTTGACCGGCGTGCCTTCCGGCACCGCGATGTTGATGCCCTCGTTGCCCGAGGTGCCGTAGCCCGAGATCACCCGGCCCTTGGCGGGCCAGCGGAAGCTCTCGGACGGGGTCGCATCGGCGACCGAGCCGGTGGCGGCGGGCTCGGGCTTGGCCGGCGCGGCCGCGGCGACCGGCTTCGGCGCCTCCTTGGCGGCGACCTTCTCGGGCTTCTCCGCGGCGGCGGCCTTCTGGGCCGCCTCCTTGGCGGCCTTGGCCTCGGCGAGTTTCTGGGTGGCCTCGGCCTTCGCGGACGCCTTGGCTTCGGCCTTGGCTTCCTGAGCCTTCGCCTCGGCCTTGGCCTTCGCATCCGCCTTCGGATCGGCCTTCTTCTCATCCGCCTTGGCGACCTGGCCCGGGCGGACGTGCTTCTTCTTGTCGGCCTCCTTCAGGGACGCCTCCTTGCGGGATTTTTCTTCCGCGACCTTGCGGGCGGCGGTATCCCGGGCGAGCGCTTCCTTGCGGTCCGCTTCCTTCTCGGCGGCGGCCCGCTTGGTCTCTTCGCGCTTTGCCTCTTCGCGCTTTGCCTCTTCGCGCTTGGCCTCCTCACGCTTGGCCGCCTCCTTGGCGTCCTCGCGCTTGGTGGGAACCTTGGCTTCGATCTGCCGGGCGTCCTCGCGCTTCTCCTCGGCGGCCCGGGCCGGACGCGCGGTCATCGGGGCCGCGGCCGGGTTCAGCCCGGAGGCGTTGTAGACCGGGATCACGATCTGCCGGCCGGGGGTGATCTGGCTGGCGTTGGACAGGCCGTTGGCCGACAGGATCGCCGAGGCCGGGACGCCGAAGCGCGTCGACATCTGGTTCAGGCTGTCGTTCTTCGACACCGTGATCTGGGTGCCGCCCTGCGCGCTCCAGCCCGGCGTGCCGGTGGAGGCGACGCGGGTGGCCGGTGCGGCCGCCGGAGTCGGGGCCGGGATCGCCGTGGCCGCCGGGCGCGGGGTCGCGCCGGGGGCGCCGAGCGCCTCGGACTGGATCCGGCCGGTGCGGATCGCCGGCGCCGGCTTGAGGCCGCCCTCCGGCAGGCTGCCGGTGGCGGCAGGCTCCGACGAGAAGGGGTTGGAGAATGGGTTGCTCAGGCGCGATGCGTCCGAGGAACAGGCGGCGGCACCGCCGCCGATGATGCCGATGAGGGCGACGCGCGACAGCGTCCGTAACCCTCGACCCGTACCGCGCACCCGCATCGACGCACCCGTTTGCCTGACGCAACTTGATGCCCCAATGAAGACGGATTCAGGTTAAGCAACCGTTCCCGTCCGGCCTATCCGTGACCACGCCGCGCTCTGTTCGACGAGTCGTCGAAGTCTTCGCGGGATGAAACCCGGGGGCATGACCGTGCCTTTTCCGGCCCGGCTGCCACCCCACATCGGAACGATGTTTACCATCCGCGCCACCCGCGACAGCCTCGCCGACCTGCCCCGGCTCGAGACCGCCCGGCTGTCGATCGCGGCCCTGCGGCCCGAGGATGCCCAGGACCTGCGCCGGCTCACCGACGATCCGGCCATCACCGCGGCGGTCGATTTCCTGCCGGCGCCCTTCACGGTGCGCGATGCCGAAGACCTGATCCGCAGCGGTGCGCGCGGCCAGGACCGGTTCCTGGGGGCCTGGATGCGCGGCAGCGGCGCGCAGGACGCCGATGCGGAGCCATTGCCGGCCGCAGCCAGGTCGGACCTTGTCGGCGTCGTCGGGACGCATCTGCGCGGTCCCGGCGCGATCGAGATCGGCTACTGGGTCGGCGGCGCGGCACGCGGGCGCGGCTTCGCCTTCGAGGCGGTCTCGGCGATCCTAGGGCTTCTGGCCCGGCGCTTCCCGGCGCGCATCATCGTGGCGGAATGCCGCCCCGGCAACGTCGCCTCCTGGGGCCTCCTCCAGAAGCTGGGCTTCCGCGATACCGGGGAGGAGGGGCACCGGCCCGGCCGGCGCTTGCTCCGGCGGGACTGAGCGGCACCGATCGCGAGACCCCACGACGCAGGACGGCCGCTGCCGCCTTCAGTTCAGCGCCTCGGCCAATTCGGCGGTCGCAGCCTCGGCCGTCTTGGCGACCCGGCGCTTCTTCTTGTGGCCGTCCACCTTGATGGTCCGCTCATCCTCGGACACGCGCTCGACGAGGGCGAAGCCGTGCAATTCGGCCAGGCAGGCCAGATCCTGCGATTGCTCCTCGGTCAACGCATAGAAGGCGGCCCGCACGATATCTCTCTTGGACGCATCGGGATGCTTCTCCCGGACGGCGGCACGCAACGCCTTCGGCGACATGCCGGGCGCGGCGACACTCCGCAACGTGTCCGACAAAACCTTGATCACCGGCATTTCCAGAGGCCCTCAACATTCACGCGTTACGAGCGAAGGACAATAGGTGATACGCCCATACCATCGCAAGTTCCGAGCGCCTTAAAGCTTGCTCGAACCGTCCTGATAACCCGCCATAGATCGCGATCATTGTGAGTTTGGAAGATTTTCTATATTAAAATTCGCGGATCAACGCGAGATAATCTCGGTTTTTCGGAAGACGTTCAGGTTTTTTTACAGGCAAGAAAAAACCCCCGGGCTCGCGCCCGGGGGTTCAAAACATCCGGCCCGAAGGCCGGTATGGGGAATCGGATCAGAAGGTGATGCCGGTCTCGACCATGTAGCGGTCCTGCGTGGTGCGGTTGCCGGTGCGGCCGAAGCCGCTGCCCAGCGTGCCCTCGGCGAGATTTCCGCGGGTGATGCCGCCGAGTTCGACATGGGCGTACTCGACCCGGAAGAAGTAGCGGTCGAACGTGAAGGTCGGCGTGACGGTGACCGAGAAGGCGTTGCTGCCGGCACCGAAGCCGAGCAGGTTCGTTCCGCCGGAGCCCCGCACGCCGGTCTGCTCGGTGTATTCGACGCGGCCGGCCAGCGAGAAGTTGTCGGTGAAGGAATAGGCCGCCAGCAGGGCACCACCGTAGGTCGATGCGGTGTTGTTGATCCCGACGCGGACGTCACGTTCGACGTTGGTGAACTGGAAGTACGGCGAGACGATCCAGGGACCGTTCGCGTAGGTGTAGTTGATGTTGAAGATGCCGCTGTTCTGCTGCGCGTTCGGCGTCGCGAACTGGTAGCGTGGGCTGCGATCGAGAGCATTGGTGCGCCCGACGTTGAGGCCGCCGTTGACGCCGATCGTGTTGAAGTCGTCGAGCTTGTAGGCGACGTTGCCGGTGAACCAGGTGATCTCGTTGGAGAAGAAGCCGTCGGTGCCGGCGAGCGAGACCGAGAGCGGGCCGCTGGCGTAATTGACCTGCACACCCTGGTTGATGAAGTTCTCCTGCACGAACAGGAGGCCGCGGTTGATGTTCAGGTTCTGATAGGTGAACAGCAGCTCGGTGCCGATCAGGGTGAACATCCGTCCGCCCTGGACCGACCATTCATCGTTGATCTGGATCTTGCCGAAGGCGACCGGGACCGGGCCGAACAGCAGGTCGGTCTGGGTGAACGTCCCGAGGGTCGGGAAGCCGAGCTGCGGGATCGAGTAGCCGCCAGCCTGGATGTAGAACTGGAACGCGCCCTCGGGTTTCTGAATGATGCCCTGGATGTTCGAGAAATCGAACCGCGCGGAGCGATCTCGGTCATTGGGGGCGGCCGGCGTCGAGAACGACGCGAACGGGTTGGTCTGCGTGTAGCCGTAGCCGGTGACGGCACCGCCGACATAGAGGTCGCCCAGCGGACCGGCCGAGAAGCAGGTCGGGTTCGGGTTGGCCTTGATCGTGCCGCTATAGGTCGGGCCCAGGAGCGTGGCCTTGCAGGGCTCGGCCGGGGGCGGCACCGGCACGGGCGCCTTGGTCTGCAGGTCGGCCGCGAGGATGCTGGTCGTGGAGAGCAGCACGGTGGCCAGGCCGGCCAGGGTGGATCGCTTCAGCATGATGTCGCAGCTCGTTCGAATTGGTTCCCGGCCAAGCTGACACCGACCCGTGAATGATACAAAAGCAAACTAACGGCACTTGCCTAGTTTTTAGTCATTCCGGGGCTCACAACGCGGGTCGGCCGGGAAATGTGGCTTTAGCGCCACAACAGAGTTGGCCGCACTTGAGCGAAATCTCTTAAAGAATTGTTCCGGCCTTGCCGTCCCGAATCAATAGTGACGAATCAGCTCTCACGACCGAGCGAATCGCAGCGAAATCCGCCGAACGCCTCCCGAGCCAGCCGCTGTGCTAGGGCCGGCAAGAACAGAAGCGCCTCTTCGGCCAGGCGCCAGGGCGGATTGACCACGATCAACCCGCTGCCGGAGAGCCGCGTCGGGTCGTCCGGCCGGTCGATCAGCAGGTCGAGGCGCAGGGCCGGACGGGGCAGGGCGGCGTCGAGATCGCGGACCATGCGGTCGATCGCGGCCGCGTCCTTGATCGGATACCAGGCCAGGAAGATCCCGGTCGGCCATTTCGCCACCGCCCGGGCGAGATGGCTGCCGAGGCGCTCGATCTCGCCCGGCACCTCGTAGGGCGGGTCGATCAGCACGAGGCCGCGGCGCTCCGGGGGCGGGATCTGGGCGTTGACGGCGGTCCAGCCGTCGAGGTTCAGGACCTTGGTGCGCCCGTCGCGTTCGTAGCGGTCCCGCAGGGTCGCGGCGTCCTCCGGGTGGAGCTCGACGAACACGCCCTTGTCGCCGGGCCGCAGCGCCTCGCGGATCATGGCCGGCGAGCCGGGATAGGCAGTCGCGCCATAGCGGGCCTGCACCGCCGCCACGGCCTCCCGGTAGGGCGCGAGCAGCGCCTCGACCTCGGCCGCGAAGGGCTCGGCCATCCGGCCCCAGCCGTCCCGCCACTCGCCGGTGCGGGAGGCCTCATCGGCCGTGAGGTCGTAGATCCCGAGGCCCGCGAAGGCGTCGAGCGCGCGGAACGGCTTGTCCTTGAGGCAGAGATGCGCGAGCACCCGCGCCAGGACGAGATGCTTGAGCACATCGGCATGGTTGCCGGCGTGGAAGGCGTGCCGATAGTTCATGGCTGCGCCCTCAAGCGGATCCCGCGGTCCGGGTCCAGCCTCGAACCGCCAAACCGACCAAATAAATCAGCGGGCGGCGTCCAGCGTGATCTCCGGCGCGCGACAATTGCCGCGGGCGACATCGGGGCAAGGAGCGAAGCCGCGCAGGTCCTTGGAGAAGCAGATCCGCACCTCCTGGAGTTGCCCGCGGGTGCAGGTCACCGCCATCATGTCGGGGCGCAGGCCGCGGTTGGCGGCCACGAATTGCCGGGCGATCTCGATCGGCGCCAAAGTTTGCGGAGCTCCGCCGCCCTTCAGGCCGTCGGGGATCGTCACGGCGAGGCGCGCATCGCGGGCGGCCTGGAAGTAGCTGGTGGGGTCGAGGCCGGAACAGGTGCCATGGGCGCGCCACTCGTGCCGGGCGAGCCCCTCGCTCGGATAGACCTGCCCGGCCACCTCCAGTGCCTGCCGGGTCGGCGCGCGCTCCACCGCGGAGCAGTTCTGCGGGTAGCCGCGGGCGTATTGCGGCCACAGTCCGTGCACGACGAAGCCGAGGCCCCGGCCGGGGGTGCATTGCACGTCGTTCCGGCGCTCGCCGACGCCGGCGCAGTAGGTCGGCGACCACGACAGGGCCAGCACGTAGAAGTCGAACGCGCCCGGCTCGCTCCGGCGGCTGAAGCCGCCGACATCCTGGGCGGCGGCCGGCCCCGCGAGCAGCAGGCCGGCGAGGCAGGCGGCGCGGACGCGCATGGTCAGGGGCGCGCCATCCGGCAGGCGGTGGCGTAGGCGTAGGCCAGGTCGCGGTCGAGGCCGTGGACGCAGAACTCGACGCCCCAGCTCGCCCCGATGATGCCGAGGCTCTCGCGGACCGAGTAATCGACCTTGCGGCGCACCCCGTCCGACGTGGTGACGGTGGCCGAGCAGAACCGGCGCGGATAGGTGTCGAGCCCCCAGGGCCGCCAGGCGGTGCGCTCGATCGTGTCGAAGGACCGGATCGTCATCGACGAATTCCAGTACTTCGCCTCCTTCTCGGCGAAGTTGGTCGAGACCCGCTCCAGGACGCTCGGGTCCTGGCAGCCGGGGATCTGCGCGTCGAACGGAAAGATCCGCTCTTCGGCGGGCTCGATATCCTCCCGGGCCGAGCGGGCCAGGGCCGGCTGCGCGACGGAGAGGAGGGCCAGCCCGAGGGCCAGGCTGTGAAGGATCGGGCGCATGGCGCGTGCCTCGGCGGGGGTGCTGTCCTGCATGCGCGAGACGATGGCTTGGCGGGGGCGCCAGTCAAGTCGGCTTAGGGTTGAACCGGCGGTTTACCGGGCGGTGCGGCGCGGCGGCCACGGTCCCGAAGTGCTACGCGCCGGTCGGCCCAGTCCTGGCGCGCGGATACCGAATGGTCCCGCTCTCGACGGCGGCCAAGCGGCGCCGGCCCTCGGCCTTCAGCGCTTCGATATCCAACGGCGCCGAGGGGCCGCTTTCGATTCCCGCGCGGATATCTCGCCGCAACGCATCCAGTTTGGCCGCCCGACACCGCTCGTCCAGGATGTAGCTCGACGACATCGCCCCCTCCGCGAATGCCGCGAGACTACCACTTGGCGATCGCCCCGCAATCCGGGGTCACGGTTCAGTAGATCGGCCCCGTGCTCGGCGGCGGCGCGCCGAGCTGCAGCGGCTCGTCGTAATCCTGCACCGGCTCCTCCGGGGCAGCCGCGGCGATGCGCGGCGCGGGCCGGACCGGCGGCGCGGAGGTGTAGGCCGTGGCAGCCGGCACGCGCGCCGGGGCGCGGGCGACCTGGGTCGGGCTCGCGGCCTTCGACATCGGCGAGACGCCGTAGGGATCGTCCTCCTCGATATCCACCGGCGCCTGCGGAGCGGCCGGCTGGCGCGGCGGCGGGACCGGGCGCGACAGGGGCCGCTCGACCCCGGTGCCGAGCTGGGGCGTGAACTTGATCAGCGGCTGGCAGATCCGCTTGAGGCCGCGCGGGTCGTGCCGGGCGAGATCGACGTGGATGTGATCGTAGTGGAACACGTTGGAGCCCGGGGCCAGCACCGTGGTGAAGCGCTGGCAGGCGCCGAGGAAGATCTCGCGCAAAAAGCCCTGCTCGGCCTCCGTCCCGCGCCAACCGCCTTTGACGGTGATGACGTGGCCGTCGGCCAGCTTGATCGACATCACGTCGATCGCGTTGCCGAAACCGTGCTCGGAGAGCTTGGCGCCGGGCTGGTTGTTGCGCCCGCGGCAGGAATAGGAGCCGGCGTTGATCTCGGCCACCGGCACGCCGAAATACAAGTCGGCGGCGGGCTGGATCGTGTCGGCGAGCCAGGCCTCGGCCTCGGCCAGCGCCGGGCAGCCCAGCGTCATCCGCTGCTTCATCACCACCGTGCCGCCGGCCAGCCGCGTCACCCGGAAGGGCTGCTGCATGCCGCACGGGCCGGGCCCGTCCATCGCCGCGATCGGCGTGATGAACTCGGTCGGCTCGACCAGTTTCTTCGCCAGGCAGACCTGCTCCGCCTGATCGCGCCACGGGTCGCGCCGCTCGAACCGGTTGATCGAGCACGCGGTGAGCCCCGCGCCGAACAGCGCCAGAGCCGAGAACAGGGATACGCCACGCCACATGACCCGGACGATGCGCACGACCGCGTAAAGCGTTCGTCAACGCCGATTCGGGAATGGCCCGGCCTGTGGCCTCCGAGAACCGTCCCCGATCGCCATGCGATCGAGGACGGTTCTCAATCCTCGATGTAGCGCGCTCGCTGACGCCGAACCGGCCTCCCCTTCAACGGCGAGCGCTTGAGTTGACAGAGCGCCGGCCCGGGGACTGAATACAGAATGCTGTCAATCCTCGATCTCCGCGCCCGCATCGAAGCCGGCACCCTGACGCCCTCGGGCGCGATCGACCTGTGCCGTGCGGCCATCGCCGCGCGGGAGCCGGAGTTGCGCACGCTGGTGACGCTGGACGACAACCCGGCCATCCCGGCATCCGGGCCGCTCGCCGGCATCGCGGTGGGCGTGAAGGACATCATCGACAGCGCCGGCCTGCCGACCCAGATGGGCTCCGCGCTCTACGAGGGCTGGCGGCCCCGGGGCGATTCCGCGGTGGTGGCGCGTCTGAAGGGCCTCGGCGCCGTGGCTCTGGCCAAGACCACCACCACGGCCTTCGCCAGCAGCGACCCCACCGAGACGGTCAACCCGCACGATCCCAGCCACACCCCGGGCGGATCCTCGGCGGGCTCCGCCGCCGCGGTGGGGGCGGGGCTTCTGCCCCTGGCGCTCGGCACCCAGACGGCGGGCTCGGTGATCCGGCCGGCAAGCTATTGCGGCTGTGCGGCGGTGAAGCCGTCCTTCCGGCTGATCCCGACGGTCGGGGTCAAGACCTATTCCTGGGCGCTCGACACGGTCGGGCTGTTCGCCGCCGGGGTCGCGGACGTCGCCCACGCCTTGGCGCTGGTCACCGGCCGCCCGGAGATCGCGCAGGCCGAGGCCGGCTCTGCCCCGCGCATCGGCCTCGTGCGGCAGGATTTCGCCGAGGCGCCAGAGCCCGCCGCCGAGGCTGCCCTGGCCCGCGCGCGGCAGGCCGCCGAGCGGGCCGGCGCGCAGGTCACCGACCTCGCGCTGCCGCCGGAGCTGGCGCTCGCCTGGGAGCGCCACCGAATCATCCAGAACTACGAGGGCCGTCTGGCGCTGGCCTGGGAATACGACTCCCATCGCGACGCGCTGCCGCCGCGGGTCCGGGAGCATCTCGACGCCGGCGCGGCGATCGCGGCCGCGGCGTACGACGAGGCCCGCCGCCACGCCCACCGGGCTCGCCGGGTGCTCAAGGGCCTGTTCGCCGAGTACGACGCGATCCTGACCTTCTCGGCCCCCGGCCCGGCCCCGGCGACCCTGGCCTCCACGGGCGATCCGCGCTTCAACCAGCTCTGGACCCTGATGGGCGTGCCCTGCGTGAACGTGCCGGTGCCGGGCGACCATCTGCCGGTGGGCGTCCAGGTGATCGGCCGCTTCGGCGATGACGGCCGCGCGCTGGCGGTGGCCCGGATGATCGAGGATGCGCTGCGCGGGTGACTGGCTCGCCTGCGGCGCCCCGGAATGACGGGCGTTCGCGTAGGGCCGGCGGATCCGTAGGAGCCCATAGGAGCGAAGGCGCGGCGTGCCGGACACGTCCAGGACTCGCCTCAGTCGGCTCGCCTGCGCACCGGATGCTTCCGGCCCAACTGAGTCGGACCCATTGCTGCACGTGCGGCCTGAAAGCGGATACAGGCCCGGGGCCTGATTGACGGTAAGAAATGCCCCTCACCGATCCTTGAGCCCGTCCGCTTTTAATAGCGACGCGACCGCTCTCAGAGCCTGTTTGACTGCGTGATCGCAGTCGCGTGACGGTTCTGACTGACGTGTATCCCAATCTCTCCCCTCATCCTGAGGTGCTGCACAGCAGCCTCGAAGGAGCCCTCCAGGGATCGCGCGGCTGGCTGGAGGGCTCCTTCGAGGGCTCCGCTCCGCTACGCCACCTCAGGATGAGGTCGAGAATGGGAACAACCAGTCAAACGGGCTCTCAGTGTCATCGTTCGGAGCAGATCATCACAACATGCCATTGGCATGGCCGCAGCGAGCAACCAGCCAAAAGACGTCGCCGCGGATACATGTCGCCACGACGCCAGTGGCGGATCGGCTGGAGGCGACCGGGTGCTGGCCCGATCAGCTTCGCCCAAGCGAAACCAGCGGCCCCGAATCGAGTTGCTTGAGAATCCGCGTCAGTGCCGCGACGTTGTTCTTGTCTTCGGCGCTGTCCAGCGCGTCCTGCAGTACCAGGCGGATGTCCTCGGCTTCGACCCTCTCCATGTCCCAGTTCGGATAGAGACGCTCCCGCTCTTCCTCGCTCTGGCTCAGCGAAACGATATCGTAATGGCGCGGATCGCCATGAAGGCTCGTGATCAGCGTCTGGATCTCGGCGGCCGGCCCCTCGATCCACTGGAAGAAGACGCCGCTGCCGTAAACCAGCACCCCGGTGATGCCGCGCGCGAGATTGTGGCGCTGGGCCGCCTCGACGATGCGGCCGACCTCGGCGTCGTCGAGGCCGTCGGCGGCACGGCTGCAGTAGACGAAATGATAAAGCGCGGGCAGCGCGGGTTCGTCCAACTCAGCGCCGCGTGGAATGCCGTATTCGTCGAACATGGGTCGGCGCGCTCCGTTTGTGCCAGGCAGGCCGTTCCGCCCAGCGCGTGAACGGCAGGATAACGCAACTGACCGAATTTGGAATTGAATCCGGCCGCCCAATACCTCGGTCGGACACCGAAGGCACTGCTACTCGACGGGCCGACAAGCGCGCTCGCCCTCGGCCAAACCAATTCGGTTTTGACCGACATTGTCACGGCCAAGCGGGTTGGGTTCAGACTTGAGTGGCGACACCACCCGCCGTCCCGCGCATCATAACCCGCGCCTCAACTGCTCGGCTGCTCGTGCAACGTGTCCTCCACGTAGAGCTGCTCCAGCAGCACCTTGATCACCGCCATCAGGGGCAGCGCCAGGGCGATGCCCCAGAGCCCAAAAATCACGCCCAGGATCAGCTGGCCGGCGAAGATCGTGGCCGGGGGGATGTCCAGGGCTCGCTTCTGGATGAACGGGGTCAGGCCGTAGCTCTCCAGGCACTGCACCGCCAGGTAGACGCCGATGGCGCCGATCACCGCCTTGAGGCCCGAGGCCAGGGCCGCCAGGATGATCACGATTCCCGCCACCAGCGGTCCCACGGTCGGCACGAAGGCCAGCAGGCCGGCCTGGAGGCCGAGGATCAGCGCGCCGCCGATCCCCAGGAAGGCCAGCCCAGCCCAGGTGCACAGGAAGATCACCGCCATGATGATCAGCTGGCCGAACAGCCAGTGCCGCAGGGTCTCGCCGGCACCGTCGAGGACCTTGGCCGCGCGCGGGCGCTTCTGCGGTGGGACGAAGCGCAGCGCACCGTCCCGGTAGGCCTTCGGGTCGGCCGCGAAGGCCAGCCCCAGGAAGGCGATCACCAGCAGGTTGCCCAGCGCGTCGAACAGCCCGAGGATGACGGCGGCGGCCGGCCCGAGGACGCTGCCCGCGTCGGAGACGATCGAGCTGCTGCCCTTGAGCAGGCCGTTGGCGAGGCCGCCGAGGCCACCCTCCTTCTGGCTGGACTCGGTCGAGCCGTCCTTGCCGCCGCCCTGGGGGGCGAGGCTCGGCACGTCGATGCCGCGCTCGGCGAGCCAGCCCGAAACCGTGCCGGCCTGGTCCTTGATCGTGGTGCCGAGGTCGCGCCCCTGCTGCACGATGGTGGCGCCGCCATAGGTCCCGAAGCCGAGTGCCGCGACGGCGACCGCGAGGCTGGCGATGGTCAGGCGCAGGCCCCGGGGCAGGGGCAGGACATGGCCGAGCCCTCGGGTCAGGCCGTCGAGGAACACGCCGAGCAGCACGCCCGCGAAGATCAGCAGCAGCGTGCCCACCGACATCCAGGCCAGCGCCAGCAACGCCGTGAAGCAGACGACGGCGATCCCCGAGGCCGCCAGCGGCAGGGCACCGCGCCAGGGCCCGACCGGGCCGTCCAAGTCCCGAAGTTGACCGTCCGTCATCACCGCTCCTGCATCGCGGGCTCACGAACGCCCCGGGCCGGCCGGGGTCAAGTGCGGCTCTCTACCAAGCTTGTGCGCAGCGCACCGCGACCGGAGGACGTTTCACGCGTTGTCTGCCCGCGCAACCGCTCCCGCGGGGAGCCGGGCGCATCCGGGAGAGACCACGTGAGCAGCAACGAGCCCCACACCCATTCCCTCGGCCCCGGCCGGACCGTGGACACGGGAGATCAGCTCAGCAGCGTGGTCATCCTCGGCCTCGCGATCGCCGGCGCGCTCGCCGCGGTGCTGTTCAACGCGATCCTGTAAGGCAATTCCGGACCGTTGGATCATCGGCTTCGGGAGCGGCTGTATCGGATGACCCGCTCCCCCTTTCCCGGACGCCTGGAACGCAGTGAAAGGTGATCCGGGACCCCGCAAGGACAGCGCCGTGCAGCGGCACCATCGAGACAGGGCGGACGCTTCGCGGTGTCGTGCGCTGGGTCCCGGGTCGCATTCCGCTGCCGCTGCATGCCCCCGGGAAAGGGCGCGGTGAAACCGCCGGACTGCGAGATTCTACGTGCCCCAGCGCTCGGCCGCGGCATCGTCGTGGGCGGCGGCCTCGACCCAGCCGCCGGTGGTGCCGTCGGCGAGGTGCTCGCGCTTCCAGAACGGCGCGCGGGTCTTGAGATAATCCATCAAAAAGTTCGCCGCCTCGAAGGCCGCGACCCGATGGCTGGAGGCGGTCACCACCAGCACGATGCCGTCGCCCGGCGAGACGCGGCCGTGGCGATGGATGACCCGAACGGCCTGGAGCGGCCAGCGGGCCACCGCCTCCTCGGCTACCCGAAGGATCTCGGCCTCGGCCATGCCGGGATAATGTTCGAGCTCCAGGGCCGCGAGGCGTCCGGCCTCGTCCCGGCACAGGCCCGTGAAGGTGACGACCGCCCCGGCCCGGCCGCCGAGTTCGGCGCCGATCCGGGCGATCTCGGCAGCGGTGTCGAAGGGCTCGGCCTGGATGGCAACGCTCGGGGCGGGGGCGCTCATGGTCCGGTCCAACGATCCTCGTCCGGCAGTGCGGGGGCGGCGCGGGACCGTCCCACGCCTGTCACACCCGGCCGCGCCTCTATATGGCACATCGATCCGCCTTCGCCCCGGTCGCGGGCGCGGCGGTGTGATCGGCGGAGAAGGATACCAATGTGACCCCCGACCTGATCCTGCCCTACGCGGGTGTCCTGCCGGATTTCGCCAGCCGCCCGGTCTGGTGCGGGCGCGGCAGCACGGTGATCGGCGCAGCCCGGATCGGCGCGCAGGCCTGGATCGGCGACGAGGCGGTGATCCGCGCCGACGGGCAGACCATCACCCTCGGGGACAGGTTCTGGCTCGGCCACCGCTCGACGGTGCATATCGCGACCCTCACCCACGGGACGCAGGTCGGCGACCGGGTGACGGTCGGGCGCAACAGCGTCGTGCATGCCTGCACGGTCGGTTCCGATGTCGTGATCGAGGACGATGTCGTGATCCTCGACGGGGCGGAGATCGGCGATAATTCGGTGATCGAGGCGGGCGCGACCGTGTTCCCGCGCATGAAGCTCGAAGGCGGCTACGCCTATGCCGGCAGCCCGGCGCGACCGAGCCGGCCGATCGACCCGGACGAGGTCGCCGAGCGGGCCGAGCGCCTGCGCGAGCGGATGGGCGACGGCTCGGCCGCCGATCCGGGCCTTCCCCCGGAGGTGGAGGACAGCGTGTTCGTGGCGCGGACCGCGCGCCTGCGCGGGCGGGTCAGCCTCGGGGCCGGCGCCAGCGTGCTGTTCTGCTGCGATCTCAATGCCGAGGTCGGGCCGATCGTGGTCGGGGCCGACACCAACATCCAGGACAACACCACGATCCGCACCCGGGGGGAGGGCGTGGTGATCGGGCGCGACACCACCATCGCGCATAACGTCCGGATCGCCGATTGCCGGATCGGCGCCCGGGCGCTGATCGGCATCGGCGCCAGCATCGCCCCCGGCACGCTGATCGCCGACGACGTCATGCTGGCGGCCGGGGCCACCACCGATCCCGGGCAGATCCTGGAGGCCGGCTATCTCTGGGGCGGCCGCCCGGCGCGGATCCTGTCGCCCCTGGACGCCGAGAAGCGCGCGATGATGATCCGCATCGTCGAGGGCTATTGCCGGCACGGGCGGGAGTATCGGGCGGCGCAGGCGGCGTTGGGTTAGCGCAAGCCGGTCGAGGCCGAGATAGGACCAGTCAGGATTCGGTAGGGACCGGCTCCAAGTACCAGTCGTAGGCGTCGACGTTCAGCGGCGCGGCGATCTGGGAGGCGATTCTGCGGACCGCCGACAGGCTGAGCGGGTACGAGCCGAGAGCCAGCTGATCGGTGTCAGGCACTTGGGCGAGGCTTCGCACCTCAGCGAAGAGAGAGGCCGGAACGTCGTGCTCGATGGTCAGGCGTTCCGTGCCCTTGTCGTATCCGGCGACGATATGGTCGACCTTCATGGCTCCACGCGCCTCGTGCCGTCGGCCCTCGCTATACGCCAGCCTGTGACCGGATCGTATCCGCCGAGATGGCTTCCGCGCGCATCGTACTTCTCGACGTGCCCGTGCTGGTAGTCCCATTCATAGATCGCGCCGCTCGCGTCCTTCCACCGCATCCTCAAACCTCCGCCGGGCCGTGCCGTCTTCGGCTTCACCCTTACGGCGTCCGGAAAGCCCGGTAGGTTGCGCGGCGGCGGCACCATCGTGGCGGGTCAGGCCCATCAAGACACCCGGCCCACGACGGAGGCCTCGCTTCTCGCGCTTAATCTTCATGCGTCGGACCAGCCGCTGCAAGCCCGATCGGACGGTCGCGCGCAGGAAATCGCCGGGCGGGGGAGAAGCAATCCCGGCTCCCGCCCCGGGGTGTCGGTGATCGCGTGTGGAGGTCCCTCAGTGCTGCAGGATCTTCGACAAGAAGGTCTGGGCGCGCTCGGAGCGGGGG
Source organism: Methylobacterium sp. J-072 (assembly GCF_022829425.1). Classification (NCBI taxonomy): domain Bacteria; kingdom Pseudomonadati; phylum Pseudomonadota; class Alphaproteobacteria; order Hyphomicrobiales; family Methylobacteriaceae; genus Methylobacterium; species Methylobacterium sp. J-072. The sequence goes on from NZ_JAKSYK010000214.1 coordinate 67,104, forward strand.
CTGCCGAAGAAATCCTCCTTCTTGGCGTCCTCGACGATCTCGCCGCGATCCATGAAGATCACCCGGTCGGCGACCTTGCGGGCGAAGCCCATCTCGTGGGTCACGACCATCATGGTCATGCCCTCCTTGGCGAGCTCGACCATCACGTCGAGCACCTCGCCGACCATCTCGGGGTCCAGCGCCGAGGTCGGCTCGTCGAACAGCATCACCACCGGGTTCATGGCGAGCGCCCGGGCGATCGCCACGCGCTGCTGCTGGCCGCCCGAGAGCTGCCCCGGAAATTTTTCCGCCTGGGCGCTCAAGCCGACCCGGGCCAGCAGGTCGAGGCCGCGCTTCTTCGCGTCCTCGGCGCCGCGGCCCAGGACCTTGCGCTGGGCGATGGTGAGGTTCTCGGTGATCGAGAGGTGCGGGAACAGCTCGAAATGCTGGAACACCATGCCGACCCGGGAGCGGAGTTTTGGCAGGTTGGTCGCCTTGTCGACGACCTTGGTGCCGGCGACCGTGATCTGGCCCTTCTGGAACGGCTCGAGGGCGTTGACGCACTTGATCAGGGTCGACTTGCCCGAGCCCGAGGGGCCGCAGACCACCACGACCTCGCCCTTGGCGACCTTGGTGGTGCAGTTCGTCAGCACCTGGAAATCGCCGTACCATTTGCTGATGTTGTCGATGGCGATCATCGTCTCGCCGGGCGCCGCCGCGGGCACGCCGGAGATGAGGCTGCCGGGCTGCAACCCGGCATCCCGGGGCGCGTGGGCGGCGTCGGCGACGGGTTCCTTGACGGACGGGGCCGGCATCGGGGTCGAGGTCATGGCGCGGACTCCAGTGTCGGTCAGCGAATGATGGCGACGCGGCGCTGCAGGCGACGCACCAGGAACGAGGCCGTGAAGCAGATCACGAAGTAGACGATGGCGGCGAAGATATACATCTCCACCAGGCGGCCGTCGCGCTGCGCCACCTTCGAGGCGGCGCCCATGAAGTCGGTGAGCGAGAGCACGTAGACCAGGGAGGTATCCTGGAACAACACCACGGTTTGGGTCAGCAGCAGCGGCAGCATGTTGCGGAAGGCCTGGGGCAGCACGACGTTGGCCATGGTCTGCCAGTAATTCATCCCGAGCGCCAAGGCCGCCCCGGTCTGTCCCTTGGGGATCGACTGGATACCCGCGCGCATGATCTCGGAGAAGTAGGCCGCCTCGAAGGCCATGAAGGTGATCAGCGCCGACGGGAAGGCGCCGACCTGGATCGGGGTCGTGGCGCCGGTCACGTAGGCGCCGATATACGGCACCAGGAAGTAGAACCAGAAGATCACCAGCACCAGCGGCAGCGAGCGGCACAGCTCGACATAGCCCTTGGCCACGTGGCTAAGGCCCGGCACGCTCGAGAGCCGGGCCATCGCCAGCAGGGTGCCGATCACCACGCCGCCGACCGCCGCCATGGCGGTGAGCGTCACGGTGAAGACCATGCCCTGCCCGAACAGGTAGGGCAGGGAGGAAAGGATGACGGTGTAGTCGAAATTCGAGAGCATCGGGGCCTGTTCGCGGTGGCCGGGTGCCGGCGGAGCGGGGAAATCGAGGGGCGGGCCGGCGCCTCAGCGCTGGCCCGGGATCGCGACGGCGCGCTCCAGGTAGGTCGCCGCGGTGACCACCACGAGATTGATGATCACGTAGAGCAGGGTCGCGGCCGTGAACGCCTCGAACACCTGGAACGAGAATTCCTGCATCGACCGGGCCCGGGCGGTCAGCTCGAGGAGCCCGATGGTGAGGGCCACGGAGGTGTTCTTGAGATTGTTGAGGAATTCCGAGGTCATCGGCGGCAGGATGATCCGGTAGGCGTTCGGCAGCAGCACGTACCGGTAGGTCTGGTAGACCGTGAAGCCCATCGCGGTGCCGGCCATGCCCTGGCCGCGCGGGAGCGACTGGATGCCGGCGCGGACCTGCTCGGCCACCCGCGACGCGGTGAAGAAGCCCAAGCACACGACCGCGGTGTAGAACGGTGCGTCAGGCAGTTGCTTGATCGCGTCGCCCACCTGCGTCGGCACCACCTCCGGCAGCACGAAGTACCAGAGGAACATCTGCACCAGCAGCGGCACGTTGCGGAACAGCTCGACATAGGCCGTGCCGATGGCGTTGGCGGTCTTCGACGGCAGGGTCCGCAGCACCCCGATCAGGGAGCCGAGGAAGAACGCGATGAGCCACGAGCACAGGGCGGTGGCGATCGTCCACATGAGCCCGGAGAGCAGCATGTCGAGATAGGTGCCGTTGCCCTCGGGCGAGGCGTCGAAAAAGATTCGCCAGTTCCAGTTGTAGTTCATCGCGCTGCTTCTGAGATGAAACGTGTAAGTCCGGTGTTTCCCAATCTCACCCTCATCCTGAGGTGCTGCGCAGCAGCCTCGAAGGAGGGCTCCAGATGCCAGCGCTATCCCTGGAGGGCTCCTTCGAGGCCTCCGCTGCGCTTCGGCACCTCAGGATGAGGGTGAGGATGGAATTGCCGTCTGCTTCGGACCTGTCGTGACGCATCGCGGGCGAACCCGCGATGCGTCATCGTTGACTGAATCGATCTCAGTAGGCCGCCGGATCAGGGCTCGCGATCGGCGTCGTGAACTGCTTCTGCATCTCCGCGCTCATCGGCAGGTTGAGGTTGATGTTGCGCGGCGGGATCGGTTGGGTGAACCACTTGTCGTAGAGGGCCTTGCCCTCGGGGCTGGTGTAGAGCTTGGCGGTGGCCTCGTCGGCGACCTTCTTGAACGGCGCGTCGTCCTTGCGCACCATGATCCCGTAGGGCTCGGGCTTCGACAGCGCCTCGGTGGAGATCTCGAAGGCCGACGGATCCTTCGCGGAGGCCGCCAGCGAGGCGAGCAGCACGTCGTCCATCACGAAGGCCACGGCGCGGCCGGTCTCGACCATCAGGAACGCCTCGGCATGGTCCTTGGCCGGCAGGATCGTCAGGCCGAGCTTGCGCTCGGTGTTGGCCTCGTTGATCTGCTTGATGTTCGTGGTGCCCGAGGTAGACACGACGGTCTTGCCCTTCAGGTCGTCGATCGTGTGCAGGTTGGCTGACTTCTTGGAGACGTAGCGGGTCGCGGTCAGGAAGTGCGAGTTGGTGAAGTTCACCTGCTTCTCGCGCTCGGCGTTGTTCGTGGTCGAGCCGCATTCGAGGTCGATCGTGCCGTTCGCCATCAGCGGGATGCGGGTGGCGGAGGTGACCGGGTTGAGCTTCACTTCGAGGTTCGGCAGGCCGAGATTGGCCTTCACGGCGTCGGCGATCTTGAAGCAGATGTCGAGGGCGTAGCCGACCGGCTTCTGGTCGCCGCCGAGATAGGAGAACGGCACGGAGGCGTCGCGGTAGCCGATGACGATGGCTCCGCTATCCTTCACCTTCTTGAGGGTACCGGTCAGGTCCTCGGCCCGCAGGCTGAGGGGGGCCAGGGCGAGGCTCAGGCCGAGCGCCGCGGCAAGGCCGCGGCGAGCGATATCAGACTGCATCGGTACGGAACTCCTGGATCAGGCCGAACGGGATCGGCTGGCGGCTTGGCGCTCGGGCCCGCCCGCTCGGGCGACGCCTTTGCAATGATGGTGCCGGGAGGCTGGCAGCGGTGCCACACGGGACCGTGGCAGACGACGTAAGGACGACCGCCACCGGTGCGCGAGCATCCGCAGTTGCGTGTCCCGCCGCCGTCATTCGGTCCCCTCCGGCTCGTCGAGGCACCCTGCTCGTCCGCGCCGCCGGCATCATGCACAATTCTTGGGCGTACGCACGGGGTGGCGCACGCGGAACAGCGATTAAGGCTGACGAATCCACCGCGCCGAACACACAGACGCCGCCCCGCATAGTCATGCGGGACGGCGCCGGTTCGGAATGCGGTCGGAACGACTTGGTCAGTTCACTTTGGTCAGTTCGTTGCCGGTGTAGTCGATCTTGCCGTCGGCGCCCTTCTTCCACTCGTACAGGACGTAGTCCGGCCGGGTGATGTCGCCCTTCTTGTCATAGGCGATCGGGCCGACCACGGTGTCGACCGCCTTGCCCTGGTGCAGCCACTCGGCGAGCTTCTTGCCGTCGCTGGAGCCGGTCTCGGCCATCGCCTTGGCCAGCACCTGCACGGCCGCGTAGGAGTAGAGCGTGTAGCCCTCGGGATCGATGTTCTTGGCCTTGAACGCGGCGAGCGCCGCCTTGGCGTTCGGGTTCTTGCGGGCGTCCGGCGGGAAGGTGGTCAGGGTGCCCTCGGCGGCCGGACCGGCGATCGCCACCAGCTCACGGTCGACCATGCCGTCGCCGCCCATCAACGGGGCCTTCAGGCCCTGATCGCGCATCTGGCGCAGGATCAGCCCGGCCTCGGTGTAGTAGCCACCGAAATAAACGATGTCGACGTTGGCCGATTTCAGCTTGGAGACCAGCGCCGAATAGTCCTTCTCACCCGGGTTGATGCCCTCGAACATCACCGGCTTCACGCCCTTGGCCTTGAGCACCATCAGGGTCTCGTCGGCCAGGCCCTTGCCGTAGGGGGTCTTGTCGTGGACGAAGGCGATCTTCTTGTCCTTGTAGTTCGCGACGAGGTAGGTGCCCGCCACGGCACCCTGCTGGTCGTCCCGGCCGCAGGTGCGGAACGTGTTCCACATCCCGCGCTCGGTGAACTTCACGTTGGTGGAGGCCGGGGTGACCTGGATGATGCCGGCGTCGAGATAGACGTCGGAGGCCGGGATCGACACGCCCGAGTTATAGTCGCCGACCACCACCTTCACGCCGTCGCTGGCGAACTTGTTGGCCACCGAGACGCCCTGCTTCGGGTCGGAGGCGTCGTCGCCGACCGTGACCGTCAGGGTCGTTCCCTTCAGGGTGCCGGCCTTGTTGAGATCCTCGACGGCCTGGCTGGCGCCGTTCTTGATCTGCGCCCCGATGGCGGCGCTGTTGCCGGTGATCGGCGCGGCGATGCCGAGCTTGACCTCAGCGGCGAAGGCTCCCGTCTCTCCGGCCGCAGCGATCAGCGTGCCGAGGGCGAGCCCGGCCAACAGAATCGATCTCATCGCGAACATCCCCTTCGATCGTTAGTCCGCCCCGGTGGATCCGGCCGAACTCACCCGACCTCACCGGAGACGGGCGCCCGCTCGCGCCACGTCAGGGGAGAGGTCTTCTCGTAGAGCCAGCGGTACTGGCTCGTCATCTGGCGCGTGCGCGTGACCCGAAAGCCGACCGTGCCGATGATCATGACCACGATCGCGTCGATCGCATAGTAGTGCGGCGAGACCAGCGTCCCGGAAAACAACGCGAAATGGATGAAGCGCACGGCCGCGGCCACGAGGAGCAGCGCGGCCGCGCATTGCCAGAACGGCCGCCAGCCCCGGGCGACCGCGCGGGCGGCCATCCAGCCGGCCCAGCCGCCCATCACCACGGTGACGAGCAGGAACAGCCAGGCCGATTCCTCCTCGTACAGGATCCCCTGCAGCATGCTCATGCGCCGACCGGGCCGGTATGGCCCCCCTCCAGATAGGCGGCCTTGACGTTCGGATCGTCGAGCAGCGCCCGCCCGGTGCCGCTCATCGTGACCCGGCCGTTGACTAGCACGTAGCCGCGATGGGCGAGCTTCAGGGCGTGGTAGGCGTTCTGCTCGACCAGGAAGATCGTCATGCCGTCCGTGCGGTTCAGCTCCTTTATCGCGTCGAAGATGCCCTTCACCACCAAAGGCGCCAGGCCGAGCGACGGCTCGTCCAGGAGCAGCAGGCGCGGGCGGCTCATCAGCGCGCGGGCGATGGCGAGCATCTGCTGCTCGCCCCCCGACATCGTGCCGGCGCGCTGGTGCAGGCGCTCCTTCACGCGCGGAAACAGGGTGCAGACCTTCTCCAGATCCTCCTGGAAGTAGCGCTCGCCGTGAAGCGAGGCGCCCATCTGGAGGTTCTCGAACACGCTCATGCGCGGGAAGACCCGGCGGCCCTCCGGCGACTGGGCGACGCCCAGCCGGGCGATGGCGTGGGTCGGCAGCCGGGTGATGTCGCGCCCGTCATAGGTGATCGTCCCCGTGCGCGCCTGGGGGCTGCCGAAGATCGTCATCATCAGGGTCGACTTGCCGGCGCCGTTGGCGCCGATCAGGGTGACGATCTCACCGTCGGCGACATCGATGTCGACGCCCCGGAGGGCGGCGACGCTGCCGTAATAGGTGGAGACGTCGCGCACCGCGAGGAGCGGAGGCTTGCCCCCCGCCTGGATCGCCCGGGTCTCCTCGACCAGGACGTTGATGCCGGCCACGCTCATACCGACGCCTCCGAGCGGTTCACGTCCGGAAGAGTCGGATCCCCGTGTGGCACGGTGATGCCGACCTCGGCCTCCACGGCTTCCACCTCATCGTCCTCGACGCCCAGATAGGCGGCGATCACCTTCGGATCCGCCCGCACCTCGGCCGGGGAGCCGTCGGCGATTTTTTGTCCGTAATCCAGCACGACCACGTGGTCGGAGATCTCCATCACCACCGACATGTCGTGCTCGATCAGCAGCACGGAGGTGTCGTGCGCGTCGCGGATGTGGCGCAGCAACGCGTTGAGCTCGGCGGATTCGCGCGGGTTGAGGCCCGCCGCCGGCTCGTCGAGGCAGAGCAGCACCGGATCGGTGCACATCGCCCGGGCGATCTCCAGCCGGCGTTGCGCGCCGTAGGGCAGGGCGCCCGCCGGGTCGTCGGCCCGCGCCATCAGGTCGATCCGGTCGAGCCAGGCCTTGGCCCGCTCGATCGCCTCGGCCTGCGCGTCCCGGTAGCCCTTGAGACCCAGGAGCCCGAACAGGGTGTAGCCCGAGGCGCGCATCAGCGGCTTGTGCTGGGCGACCAGCAGGTTCTCCAGCACCGTCATGCCCTGGAACAGGCGGATGTTCTGGAAGGTCCGGGCCACCCGGGCGGTGCGGTTGACCGCGTGGTTCGGCAGCCGCTCCAGGAGGTGCGTGGTGCCGTCGTCGTGGGCCAGCCGCAGCATGCCCTCGGTCGGCTTGTAGAAGCCGGTGATGCAGTTGAACACCGTGGTCTTGCCGGCCCCGTTCGGGCCGATCAGGGCGGTGATGTCGCCGCGCCGGGCCTCGAAGGACAGGTCGGAGACGGCGGTCAGGCCGCCGAACCGCATGGTCAGGTGCTCGACGGCGAGCACCGACGGGGCGGGGGCCTGCGCCGCCGCCCGGGGATCCGGATGAAGCGTCATCAGCCGTGCCCCTCGCTCACATGCGCGCCCGAGACGGCGCGGCGCTCGCCCAGCGACACCGAGGGCAGGCGCACCGAGATCAGGCCGCGGGGCCGCCAGACCATCATCGCCACCATGGCGAGGCCGAACAGCAGCAGGCGATACTCGTTGGGGTCGAAGCCCTCGCCGAACACGGCTTTGAGGAAGCCGAGATTGCGCAGCATCTCCGGGCCGCCGACCATCGCCACCGCCGCGATGGCGACGCCGACCTGGCTGCCCATGCCGCCCAGCACCACGATCGCCAGGATGATCGCGCTCTCCAGGAAGTTGAAGCTCTCCGGGCTGATGAAGCCCTGGCGCACCGCGAAGAACGAGCCGGCGATGCCGCCGAACGCCGCCCCGAGCGCGAAGGCCGTGAGCTTGGTTGCCGTCGTGTCGATGCCGAGGGACCGGCACGCGATCTCGTCCTCGCGGAGCGCCTCCCAGGCCCGCCCGATCGGCAGGCGGCGCAGGCGCAGGGTCACGAAGTTGGTGAACAGGGCCAGCGCCAGGATGAGGTAGTAGAGGAACACCAGCCGGTGCATCGAATCGTACGGGATGCCGAACCGGGCGGCGAAGCCGTCCTCGCCGGCGCTGAACGGGATGCCGAAGAAGGTCGCCCGCGGGATCGACGAGATCCCGGCGCCACCGCCGGTCACGTCCGTCCAGTTGATCAGCACCAGCCGGATGATCTCGCCGAAGGCCAGCGTCACGATGGCGAGGTAGTCGCCCCGCAGGCGCAGGACGGGGAAGCCGAGCAGCATCCCCCACAGGCCGGCGAAGACGCCCGCCAGCGGCAGGCAGATCCAGAACGACAGGCCGAACGTGGTCGACAGGAGCGCGTAGGAATAGGCCCCGACCGCGTAGAAGGCGACGTAGCCGAGGTCGAGCAGGCCGGCGAGGCCGACCACGATGTTCAGGCCCCAGCCGAGCATCACGTAGGTCAGGATCAGGATGCCGAGATCGATCCAGTAGCGGGCCGAGGACAGGCCGCCGGTGGCCGCCGCCGCGAGCGCCGGCAGGGTCAGGGCGATGCCGACGAACAGCCAGAGGCCGAGCTTGGAGGTCTTCTGGCCGGCATCGGGCTCGCCGTGGACCGCCTCCGTGGCCTGGGCCGGGGAGGGGGTCAGGGCGCGGCGGGCATCCCGGCGCAGGAGAATCAGGCGCTGGAGGATGCGGACGACGAAGACCGCCGCGCACAGGCACGCCACGAGGCCCCAGCGCGGGGTGAGCAGGAGGTCGCTGCCCGGGCCGGGATCGGTCCGGTACGCGATGATCGGCACGCAGAGGCCGAAGGCGACGAGCGCGTAGAGCGCGGCGTCGCGCAGGATGCCGGCCATCGCGGATCCGGGGATGGCGGCTTGGGTCGCAGGCTTGGAGTGCGCCATCAGACCTTCTCGACCTCCGGCCGACCCAGGATACCGGACGGCATGAAGATCAGCACGATGGCCAGGATCGAGAACGCGGCGACATCCTTGTACTCGATGGAGAAGTAGGCCGACCAGAACGTCTCGATCAGCCCGATGATCAGGCCGCCGAGCACGGCGCCGGGGAGGGAGCCGATGCCGCCGAGCACCGCCGCGGTGAAGGCCTTCACGCCGGGCACGAACCCGTCCGAGAAGGACACGACGCCGTAATACATCAGGTAGAGGACGCCCGCGACGGCCGCGAGCGCGGCGCCGAGCACGAAGGTCAGCGAGATCGTCCGGTCGACGTCGATGCCCAGCAGCGCCGCCATCTTGCGGTCCTGCTCGCAGGCGCGCTGCGCCCGGCCGAACGGGGTCCGCTGCACGAGATACCAGAAGCCGGTGAGCAGCACCGCCGTGACCGCCATGATCAGGCACTGCTTGTAGGACAGGAACACCGCGTAGCCGTCACGCTCGAACAGCGTGATTCCCCCCGACAGCATCGGCGGGGTCGGCTTGTTGCGCGCGCCCTGCACCACCTGGACGAAGTTCGACAGGAAGATCGAGACGCCGATCGCAGAGATCAGCGGCGCCAGGCGGAACGAGCCGCGCAGGGGCCGGTAGGCGATGCGCTCGATCGCCCAGCCCCACAGGGCGGTCAGCACCATGGCGACCACGAGGACGATCAGGAACGCCAGGGCGATCGAACTGATCCCCAGCCACGTCGTTAGAAGAAGGAAGGTGATCAGCGCGATGAAGCAGGACACCATGAACACATCGCCGTGGGCGAAGTTCACCATGCCAATAATGCCGAACACCATCGTGTAACCGATCGCGATCAGACCGTATATCGAGCCGAGCGTAAGCCCGTTGATCAGCTGCTGTACGAAAACGTCCATGTACTCTCGCGGGCGTAGGTTTTTCGTCCAGCCTGCACAAACGGCAGGCGAGCCGGGAGAGCAAGTCCCGTACCGCAGCTGCGGCGCTCCGGCCACAGGTTTCAACCCCGCACGAACGTCCCGCAAAAACAGTTAGGCGGGTCAGTAACAACCTGCGAATGGGCTTGCATCTGGCGTAGTTCCTGCTTCACGTTAACGAAAATCAGTGCTTGTCCATCCCGGGCGGCGACGAGGAGCAGTACCGATGTCGGGTTCACGGCTCACGACGTTGATTTTCATCGGCATGCTGCTCGGCATCGCGGTGGGCTACGCCTGCAGCATCACCTGGCCGGATCCGCAGACGGCCAAGGAGATCGCCGGCTACATCGCGCTGGTCTCCGATATCTTCCTGCGGCTGATCAAGATGATCATCGCGCCGCTGGTGTTCTCGACCCTGGTGGTCGGCATCGCGCATCTTGGCGACACCGCCGCGGTCGGCCGGGTCGGCGGCAAGGCGCTGCTGTGGTTCGTGGGCGCCTCGTTCTGCTCGCTGATGCTGGGCCTGGTCCTGGTCAACCTGATGCAGCCGGGCCACAACCTGAACCTGCCGCTGCCCGATGTCGGCGCCGGCACCGGCCTCAAGGCGGCCTCGCTGTCGCTCAAGGAATTCGTCACCCACCTGGTGCCCAAGAGCGCCGTGGAGGCGATGGCCAACAACGAGATCCTGCAGATCGTGGTGTTCTCGATCTTCTTCGGCGTCGCCCTGGCGGCGCTCGGCGAGAAGGGGCACTTCCTCGCCCAAGGCATCGAGGGCCTGGCCGACGTCATGCTCAAGGTGACCGGCTACGTGATGCTGTTCGCGCCCGTGGCGGTGTTCGCGGCGATCGCCGCGACGATCACCACGCAGGGGATCGGCGTCCTGATCACCTACGGCAAGTTCCTGGTCGAGTTCTACACCGGGCTCGCGGTGCTCTGGGGGCTGCTGATGGGCGTCGGCTTCCTGATGCTCGGGGGCAGCGGCATCATGCGGCTGTTCAACCTGATCAAGGAGCCGTTCGTCCTCGCCTTCTCGACCGCGTCGAGCGAGGCGGCCTACCCGAAGATGCTGACCAACCTCGAGCAGTTCGGCGTGCCCAACCGCATCACCTCGTTCGTGCTGCCGATGGGCTACTCGTTCAATCTCGACGGCTCGATGATGTACTGCACCTTCGCGGTGATGTTCATCGCGCAGGCCTACAACATCCCGCTCACCTGGGGTCAGCAGCTCACGATGCTGTTCCTGCTGATGGTCACCTCGAAGGGCATGGCCGGCGTGCCGCGCGCCTCGCTGGTGGTGATCTCGGCGACGCTGACGCAGTTCAACATCCCCGAAGCCGGCCTGCTGCTGATCATCGGCATCGACCAGTTCCTGGATATGGGCCGCTCGGCGACCAACGTGCTCGGCAACAGCATCGCTACCGTGGCGGTCGCCAAGTGGGAGGGCCAGCTGACCGCGACGGACCAGCGCCTCGACCATGTCGGCACGGTCCCCTCGCCCGCCGAGTAGGGGAGGGCCGTCGAACGCATTCCCCCTCAGGATGAGGTGGGTGCGTGAGATGGCCCGGGCGCTCGGCGCCTTCGGATATGATGGTGCGGTACGGGGTGCGGGTTATGGCGATGCGTCTCGTCGCGTTTCTGGTCCTGACATTGGCGGCGTCCCCGGCTTCCGCCATCGAGGTGCTCACCGGCACCCTGAAGCGCGTGGCCGAGCGCGGCGAGATCGTGCTCGGCTACCGGGAGAGTTCGGTGCCGTTCTCCTTCGTGGAGGGCAAGCACCGGGACGGCAGCCCCCGGGCGATCGGATACGCGATCGACCTGTGCGGCGAGATCGCCGACGACATCCAGGCGGCGATCGGCCGAAAGGTGAAGGTCCGGTACGAGCCGATCACCGCCGAGACCCGCATCCCGGCCCTGACCTCGGGCCAGATCGACCTCGAATGCGGCTCGACCACCGCCAATGCCGAGCGGCGCCGGAGCGTCGCGTTCTCGCCGGTCGATTACATCAGCGCGACGCAGCTGCTGGTGAAGAAGGCGTCCGGCATCGCCTCCTACCGGGACCTCGCCGGCAAGACTGTCGTGGTCACCGCCGGCACCACCAACGAGAAGGCGGTGCGCGACCTCCTGGCCAAGCTCAAGATCCAGGCGCAGGTGGTCACGGCCCCCGACCATGCTGCGTCCTACGCCCTGGTGAAGGCCGGCCAGGCGGACGCCTTCGCCACCGACGACGTTCTGCTCTACGGCCTGATCGCCACCGACGGCCAGGACGGGGCGAACTACACGGTGCTACCCGACAAGCTCTCCTACGAGCCCTACGGCATCATGTTCCGCAAGGACGACCCGGAACTCGCCGGGATCGTCGCCCAGACCTTCACCCGGCTCGCCGAATCGCGCGAACTGCGCTGGACCTACGAGCGCTGGTTCGTGAAGCGCCTGCCCAACGGCGAGCGCCTCGACATCCCGATGTCGAACGACCTGCGGACGAGTTTTCAGCTGATGGGCCTCGACGCGCAGGAGTGATGTTTTGGGAGGATCGGCGCGCCGCGGCGCCTCGCTTTCGCCCAACCAGGGGATGAGGAAGGGATCCCGTTTCCCTCCGTCCGCCTCTGCCGCGAGCGTGCCCCCGCCCCATGCCGATCGCCGCGCCTTTCCCGAAGATCGTCGCCGTCCTCCTGGCGGCCGGCCTCGCCTGCGCAGCCACGGCGGCTTGTGCCCATCCGCACGTCTGGGTCACCGCGAAGGCTGAACTCGTCTACGAAAACGGCAAGCTCGTCGGCGTGCGCGACACCTGGAGCTTCGACCCCGAATACACGGCTTTCCTCGTGCAAGGGCTCGACGCCGATAAGGACGGCAAGCTGTCGCCCGACGAACTGGCCGGACTCGCGGCCACGAACACGGAAGGGCTTGCTCCGTACGGCTACTTCACCAAGCTGAAGGTCGGCGGCAAGGAGCAGGCTTTCGCCGACCCGAAGGAGCCGGCGATGCGCCTGGAGGGCAAGGCCCTGGTGCTGAGCTTCCTGCTGCCGCTCAAGGCGCCGGTCCAGCAGGGCCGGGACGTCGCCGCCCTGGAGGTCTACGACCCGACCTATTTCGTCGCTTTCTCCTTCGCGGAGGGCGCGGATGCGGCCACCCTTGCGGGGGCGCCGCAGGGCTGCGCCGCCACCGTCACCCGGCCGAAGACCGAGCAGCCCAAGACCGCCGAGGCCGGCTCCGCGGGCATGACCGAGGCGTTCTTCGAGGCGCTCACGGCCGCCTCGTCCTACGGGGTCCAGTTCGCCAGCCGGGTCCTGGTCGCGTGTCCGTAGGGATCGGCATCGACGCGCCGCCCCGGGTCGGGCGGCTGGGGCTGCGGCTGGGGCTCATGGCCGGCGCCATCGTGCTGGCCGCCGGGGTGGCCGCAGCTCTGGCCTGGCTGATCGCCCCCGGGATCGCCGCGCCGCCGGCGCGCTCGCCCTTCGGCATCGGTTTTCGCGAAGCGGCCCCGGCTGCCACCGGCCTCGGCGGCGTGATCCTGGCCCTGCAGGCGAGCTTCTCCCGCAGCCTCAACGCCGCCGTGGCGGCCCTGAAGGGCGGCGGCGACTGGGAGCCGCTGATCGGGCTCGCCTTCGCGTATGGCGTGTTCCACGCCGCCGGCCCCGGCCACGGCAAGGCGGTGATCGCCGGCTACATCCTGGCCGGGGAGCGGGCCCTGCGCCGGGGCTGCACCTTGAGCGTCTGCGCGGCCCTGCTCCAGGCGCTGGTCGCCGGGGCGATCGTCGGGATCGGCACCGTCGTGCTGAACGCCACCGCGGCGGGCGTGACCCGGGCCGGAACCGTGATCGAGACCGTGAGCTTCACCCTCGTCGCCCTCGTCGGGCTGGCGCTGACCTGGCGCAAGGCCGGCCAGCTCGTCCAGCTCGGGACGCCCTGCGGCCCCGGCTGCACCCACCTGCCCGATGCCAGGACGCTCGACGCCCTCGACGGCTGGCGCGCGCGCGCCGGCGTGGTCCTGGCCGCCGGATCGCGGCCCTGCGCCGGGGCCGTGCTCGTTTTGGTGTTTGCGGTGTCGCAGAATGTGCCGGGGGCTGGGATCCTGGCAGTGCTGGCCATGGCGCTGGGGACGGCGCTGACCACCACGGCCCTGGCTTGCCTCGCGGTCTTCGCCAAGCGCGCGGCCCTGCGCCTCGCCGGCGGCCGCGGCCAGGCGGGTCTGCTGGCGATCGGCGGCCTGGAACTCGTGGCCGCCGCCTTCGTGCTGGTGCTGGGCGCGGCGATGTTGTCCGGCCTCGCCCTGAACCTCGGCGGCTGAACCTCGGATTCAAAAGGTCGAGACCTTTTGCGGGTCCAGGGCGGAGCCCTGGCATCTCGGGGCCCCGGACGCGAAATCGCGTCTCGCCAACGGGACTTAAGCGTGTCACGCTGCCGTCTCGAGGCGGAGGAGCGCGGATGCACGCCGACTTCCACACGATCCTGAACTGGCGCCTGCTGGCCGGATCGCATCCCTTCCCGGGTCCCGATGGCGGGACCTGCATCAACGAGGCGGCGATCGTGGCCGCGGGGCTGCCTTACAAGGCGATCCGGTCCAGTGCCGATTGCCCGCCCTGCTTCTCCCGGCCGATCGCGGCCTACGCGCTGGGCCTCAACGACGCGATGCCGGACGAGGCCCGGCCGCAGTTGATCGCCTTCGTGCTGCGTCTGTCGGGCAGCGCCGACCGGCCGGAGGTCGAGGCCGCCCGGACCCGGCGCCTCGCCCTGGACAGCATCCGGCAGATCCTGGCGCCGCTCTGCGCGCGGGCCGGCATGGCCGAGCATGCCGAGGCCTGCGCGGGCGCGCCGGACTTGGCCCTGGCGCTGGCCGCCGCGCGCTCGGCCGAATGGCAGGGCGGCGCGCTCGCGCAGGAGGCGGCCCGGGCGCGGCGCTGGCGCGACGGGGCGCTGCAATCCGCAGTTGCCCGGACCGCGACGGCGGCCCAGCGCGCCGCCGAGGATGCCCGCTGCGCCGCCGAGGTCGCCGAGGGCGCGGCGCCGTTCGTGCCGGACACCTGGGTGCGGGCCTGCGCCATCCTCGACGCCGCGCTCAGCATCGGCCGGCAGGCGCCGGCAATCGACCTGCCCGGCGCCCGCGCGCGCCTCGATGCGGCCCGGGCCGGGGCTTTGGCCTGATCAGGCCAGCGCTGGCTCGGCGGCGAGGTCCAGCTCGATGGAGGCGCAGTTCTCCAGGAACGTGCTGGTGAGGTGATAGAAGAACGTCCCATGGCCGACCACCGCGATGGTCGTCTCGGGACGCGCCCGCAGCCACTCCCGGAACCCGGCGACGCGGGCGTCGAACAGGTGGCGCGGCTCAACCGGGTATCCGCCGACCTCGCAACCGGGCTCGGCATGCCACCAGATCTCGGGCAGGTGCCCGACATCGAGATGCGGAAATTCGGCGGCGATCTCGGAGGCCGCCCGGCCGACATCGCAGCTGCTCTCCTGGCATTCCCGGTGCAGAACCTCGACCAGCACCCGCGGCCGGCTCGGGTGGTCGCCGAACACGATCGCGGCGGTCTCGATCGCCCGGGTCAGGGGCGAGACCACCACCAGCTCGAACGGGATGTCCGTCAGACGCTCCCGCGCCTCCCGGGCCTGGGCCTGGCCTCGCGGGGTCAGCCGGGCATCGAGGAGGCCGGGATCGCCGCCCCCGTGCCGGTGGGCGGCGTTGAAGGTCGATTCGCCGTGGCGAATGCAGATGATGCGGGTGGTCTCGGACATGAGGCTCGGCTGTGTCGCGTGTCGGGAGGGTGGGGCGCTCAGGCGAAGCGGCCGCCGCGCTGGATGACCTCGATCTTGTAGCCGTCCGGGTCGGTGGCGAAGAAGAACCGCGCCAGCGTGGTGTCGCCGTGCTTGAGGGTCTTCACGTCGGTGGCCGAAAAACCTTCGCGGAGGTGGCGGGCGTGCTCGGCCTCCACGTCGTCGACCACAACGGCGATGTGGCCGTAGCCGTCGCCGAGATCGTAGGGCTTGTCGCGGCTCTTGTTCACCGTGAGCTCCAGCTCGAACGGCGAGGCCGGGTCGCGCAGGTAGACCAGGGTGAATTCGTCGAACTCGTAGCGATCCGCAGCCTCGAAGCCGAAGGCGCGCGCGTAGTAATCCCGCGCACGCTCTTCGTCGCGGACGCGGATCATGGCATGGACAGGCTTGGACATTCCGGTTCCTGCGAAGAATTCGGGACGCGGCCTATGTGGCGCCATGACGGCCCGGCGGAAAGGGCGGACATCCCGTCGCGGCGCTCAACCACCGTGGCACGGCCACCAAACTTCCCTTACAAGTTGATCCTTGGCGGCCGGGCCCGAATTATAGATGTATTTCGATGTGACCCGCTACGCCGCCGCGATCGATCATGTTTTCGGATCATTTTAATTCTAAATCCGTCTCTATCGGCATCGATTTTTAAATCGATTGGCTGAAGTATTTCACTGAAATCACAAAACTTCTTCGTTACGCGCGAAGATTTCAAATTTTAGGGCAGAATTAACCGGGCCGTGGCATCATGGATCCTGATCAGGTCCGCGATTCGGGACCGACCTGGCCTGCTGGAACCGAACAGACATGCTGCGCCTGTCGAACCTCAAGATCATCACCAAGCTGGTGACGATCGTCTCCCTGATCGGCGTGATGGTCGGCGCCGGCGTCTGGTACGCCCAGTCGCGGATGAGCCAGATCGACGACGCCTACAGCGCATTCATCACCAACGAAGCCGTCGCCGTCGCCCAAGGCCGCCGCCTCAACCGCTTCGTCTTCGAACTCAACTATTACGTCTATCGGATCATCGCGGAGACCGACGCGTCCCAGATCCAGGCCGCCAATGCCGGCTTCGAGGCCGCCGTGCCGAACCTGAAGGCGGCGCTCACGTCGCTGCGCGAGCGCGCACCCAAATTCGCCAGCCGGATCGACGCGCTGGGGGGGCGCGTCGACCGGTTCCTGCAGGACGTGACCGAGGTGCGCCGGCTCGGCAGCGGCAACCAGAACGACCAGGCGATCGCGCTGGTCCATTCGGCGATCGACCCGACCTTCTCCAGCCTGGCGGTGGACGGCAACGCACTTGCCAATGACATCAACGCCTACATGCAGAAGGGCTCCGACGACCTGACGGTCCAGACCAACGACACCCGCTTCGCCCTGATGATCTTCAGCACCGTCGGGATGCTCGCGGGCCTGATCGCGGCGGCGTTCATCGCGATAGTCGGCATCACCGGCCCGCTCAACCGCCTCGTCGCCGTCCTGCAGCGGATGGCGCGGGGCGAGATCGATGCCGAGATCGCGGAGGCCGCCCGCAAGGACGAGATCGGCGCCGTCGGCAAGGCCGTGGAGGGCATCAAGGCGATGGTCGCCCGGAAGGCCGCCGAGGAGGCCGAGGTCCGGCGCGTCGCCGAGGAAGCCGCCGCGGCCGCACGCAAGCGGACCATGCTGGAGCTGGCCGACGGGTTCGAGCGCGCCGTGGGCGGCATCGTCGGCCTGGTCTCGTCCTCGGCGACGGAGCTGCAGGCGACCGCCCAGACCATGACGGCGAGCGCCACCGAGACCGCCAGCCAGTCCACCACGGTTGCGGCCGCCGCCGAGGAGGCCGCCGCCAATGTCGAGACCGTGGCGGCCGCCGCCGAGGAGCTGGGCTCGTCCGTGCAGGAGATCGGCCGGCAGGTCCTCGGCTCGGCCAGCCTCGCCCAGACGGCGGTCGGCGAGGCGGACCAGACCCATCATCTCGTGCAGGCGCTGAGCCAGGCGGCCACCCGCATCGGCGACATGGTCGGGCTGATCTCGACCATCGCCGGCCAGACCAACCTGCTGGCGCTCAACGCCACGATCGAGGCGGCCCGGGCCGGCGAGGCGGGCCGTGGCTTCGCCGTGGTGGCGTCCGAGGTGAAGGAGCTGGCCGCCCAGACCGCCAAAGCGACCGAAGAGATCAGCCAGCAGATCGGCCAGATCCAGAGCGTGACCGGTCAGGCCGTCACGGCGATCGGAGGCATCACGGCACGCATCCGGGAGATCGACTCGGTGGCGACCTCGATCGCCGCCGCCGTGGAAGAGCAGGGCGCCGCCACCCAGGAGATCGTGCGCAACGTCGCCCAGGCCGCCACCGGCACCAACGAGGTCACGACCAACATCGCCGGCGTCGCCCAAGCCTCCGAGCAGACCGGCTCCGCCGCGAGCCAGGTGCTCGACGCGGCCGGCGAGCTGTCCCGCCAGTCGGAGCATCTCGGCGCCGAGGTCTCGCGCTTCCTCGCCACCGTAAGGGCGGCGTAAGCCGCGCCGCCCTTACGGGGACCCGAGCGGGCTTGCGGAGTCGCACATCCCGTTCGGCGGCAAGCGCTTTAAAAAATATCGCCTTTTTCCCTCCCCCTTGCGGGGAGGGGTCAGGGGTGGGGGTGGTGCAGGATTGCGCGTCACGGTGCCTTCTGAACCACCCCCACCTCCAGCTCCTCCCCGCAAGGGGGAGGAGAGCGCGTTCCGCCTTCAACTGGCCGATGTGTGAAGATCGTAGCCCGACCGGATGAGACCGACGCGTGGCACCGTCCGCACCGGGCGCGAAGCGAAGGTCCGCTCCCTACGCCGGCAGGACGACCACCTTCGTCTTGACCGGCGTGCGCGCGTAGAGGTGGATCATGTCCTGGCTGAGCAGGCCGACACAGCCGCTCGTGATCCCCGAGCCGATCGTCTCGGGATCGCTGCTGGCGTAGATCGTGTAGAGCGTATAGGCGCCGTTCTGGTAGAGATGGAGGGTCCGGGCGCCGAGCGGGTTGTCGAGGCCGCCGGGCATGCCGCGGGCGTATTTGGCCGCCTCGGGCTGGCGCTTGATCATCTCCTTGGGCGGCGTCCAGGTCGCCCATTCGGACTTGCGGCCGACATAGGCGTCGCCGCTCCACAGGAACCCGTCGCGGCCGACATTGGCGCCGTACCGGGTGGCGGATCCGTCGCCCTCGACGCGGTAGACGTAGTAGTTGCCGGGATCGACGATGATCGTGCCGGCGGCCTCCTTCGTGTCGTACCGGACCGTCCGGCGATAGTATTTCGGATCGACCTTGCTGACGTCGACCGCCGGGATCGGGAATTTCTCGTCCGGCATCGGCCCGTAGACCTTCGCGGCCTCGGCGAGGATCAGCCCGTCGGATGTCGCGCAACCGGCGAGTCCGAGCGCGCCGAGACCCGCGGCCGAGCCGGCCAGAAACGACCGGCGGCTGAGAAGCTCCGCCCGGTGCCCGCGCAGCGCGACGTCACCCCTGTCGCCGCCATCGGCGTCCCAACCGTCCCTGATCATGATCCTGGACTTCCTATGATCCGCGGCCCGATGCGGTAACGCCCCGGCCTCTATCAATCGCGCGTACGGCTAAGCTTTAGATTGGCAAGGCCGCTGGTCACTGGCAAGCTCGGCCTTTACGTCGAGAGTGTGGCCGAACCTTTTCGCTGCCCGGATCAGGCAACGGATCCGAACGCGGCCCCGCACAGTCCGGATACCGTGCGGCAAGCTTTGCCTTGAGGGCGCTGCCCGGTCCTTGGAAAGGCCCATGATCCGCCTCATCCCCAGCCTGCCCGCTGTCTACGTCATCGCGCGGGGGGTGTGGCCGCTGCCATGGCCGCTCGCGCTCAAGCTCGGCTTGGCCGGCGTTCTGCTGGTCGCGTCCCAGTTCCACCTGTGGAGCCGCCTCTCCTCCGGCTCGGTCTTCGCGCCCGAATTCCCCCGCCCGGTGGTGATCCTGTTCAATTGGGCGTTCGGCGGGATCGCGCTGGCGGCCCTCATGCTGCTCGCCCTCGACATGGCGGCGTTGGCCTCCCTGATCCTGCCCGGGGATGGTTGGGCAATCCCCGCCGCCTGGCGCTACGCGGTGGCCCTCGCGGCCGCGCTCCTGGCGGCGATCGCCGTGCGGCAGGCGGTGCGCGTGCCGCCGTTGAAGGACCTCACCGTCGCGATCCCGGACCTGCCCCTCGGCTTCGACGGCACCACGATCCTGCACCTGACCGACCTGCATATCAGCCGGCTGTTCCCGGCCGCCTGGGCGCAGGCCGTCGTCGCGCGGGCCAACGACCTCGGCACCGACCTGATCGTGGTGACGGGCGACTTCATCGACGGTTCGCTCGCGTCCCGACGGAGCGATGTCGAACCCTTGCGCGCCTTGCGGGCGCGGGACGGCGTCTGGGCCGTGCCGGGCAACCACGAGTATTTCTTCGATCACGATGCCTGGATGCGCCACCTCGCGGGGCTGGGGATCCACATCCTCGCCAACGCGCACACGGTCCTGCTGCGCGACGGCGGCGCGCTGGTGCTGGCGGGCGTGACCGACCGCTCGGCCCCCGCCACCGGCCACCCGGGACCGGATCTCGATGCCGCCCTGGCCGGTGCTCCGGCGGGCGCGCCGATCGTGCTGCTCGATCACCAGCCGGCCCGGGCCGCGCGGGCCGCTTCGCGCGGTGTGGCGTTGCAGCTCTCCGGCCATACCCATGGCGGCATGATCCGCGGCCTGGACCGGCTGGTGGCGCGCGGCAATGCCGGGTTCGTCTCCGGCGCGTACCGGGTCGGTGCCATGCTGCTCTACGTCAGCAACGGCACCGCGCTGTGGCCCGGCTTCGCCCTCCGGCTCGGTCGCCCGTCCGAGCTGACGCGGATCACCCTGCGGCGCGGGTCATGACGGCGATCCGATCCTGACGTTCAGGCGGGACGACCGATAACCCGCTCGCCGCCCGTCACCCCCCGATCCGCAGCACCTCGGTCCGGTCGCCCGCCTGTTCGAAGGCGGCCGGGTCGGCGCCGGTCATCCAGACTTGGCCGGGCAGCGCGTCGAGGGCCTCGAACAGGCCGGCCCGGCGGCGGGGGTCGAGATGCGCCGCGACCTCGTCGAGCAGGATCATCGGGGCGATGCCGCTCATCGCCCGCACCAGCCGGGCATGGGCCAGGACCAGGCCGATCAGCAGCGCCTTCTGCTCGCCCGTGGAGGCGGTGCCGGCCGGGACATCCTTGGGCCCGTGGCGGACCACCAGATCCGTGGTCTGCGGCCCCGTGAGCGTGCGGCCGGCGGCCCGGTCGCGGTTGCGGCCGTTGCGCAGGGCCAGGCGGAAGCGGTCCTCCGCCTCGATGGCCGGCCAGACCGCCACGAGGTCGTCGAGATCGCCTTCCAGGCGGATCGATGCCCAGGGGAAGGGCTGCGCGTCGTCCCGGGTCTCGGCGATCAGCCGGTCCAGGCGCTCGGCGGTCTCGCGACGGGCGAGCGCCACGGCGACGCCGAGCTCGGCCACCTCCCGCTCCACGGCGTCGAGCCAGCGGCCGTCATCGGGCCGGTCTTCCAGGAGACGGTTGCGCGAGCGCAGGGCCCGCTCCATCGCGGAGACCCGCGCGCCGTGGCCGGCATCCACCGCCAGGACCAGCCGGTCGAGGAACCGGCGCCGGTCGCCGGCGGCGCCGCGGAACAGCCCGTCGAGATCCGGGGTCAGCCAGACCACCCGGACGAACTCGCTGAATGCCACCGGCGAGGGGGCGGGGGCGCCGTCGATCCGGCAGAGCCGGCTCGTGCGCCCGTCCGGCCCCGGGGGCTCCAGCCCCGTGCCGAGGCGATGCTCGGCGCCGTCCCGGTCGAGGGTGAGCGACACGGCAAAGCCCCCCGGGCCGTCCGCGCGCGCCATGGCGGCGAACTCGGCCCGGCGCAGGCCCCGCCCCGGCACGAACAGGGAGATCGCCTCCAGCAGGTTGGTCTTGCCGGCGCCGTTCTCGCCGACCAGGGCGACGAAGCGGGCGCCGGGGTTCAGTTCGAGATCGGCGTGATTGCGGAAGTCGCGGGCGATCAACCGGGTGAGGCGTGTGGATCCAGCCGTGTCGAGTTCACTCATAAGGCGGCACGATGGAGCGGTCGCGAGCCGAATGCAGCACGCGATCGATCGAAATGCGGTCGTCGAGGACGCGATGAAGGATCAGATAAGATCGGAATATGAGGATCCGTACGTTGAGAGCAATCTCCGGCGCGGGCCTGCCCATCATCGGCTGGCGACCGAGCGCCTGACAACGGGTGCGCAGCTCCGAGACGAAGCTGCGGGCGCGCGTCGGATTGTCAGCCGCGCTGAAGTCACCGATCTCGCGCAGGTCGGCTCGGGCTTGTCGCGACACAACGACAGGCTTCAAGGGCCGGCCTTTTCCATGGCGGCGTAGCGGGCCTCCAAGGCATCCAGCGTGGCGTCGAGCGGTTCGTAATCTCCGCTCTCGACGCCCTCCCGCCAAGCCTCCCGCATCGTCGCAAGGCGATCCTCGTGCTGGAGCAGCAACGCGACACCGGCGGCGACCGCCTCCTCCGGCGAACCGTAGCGCCCCGCCGCGATCAGACGATCGAGCGAGGCTTCCTGGGTCGGATCGAGGATGACGGCTTTCGGCATGGCAGCCTAATACTACACCCGCATCGGCATCAGCACGTACAGGGCCGGGGCGCCCTCGCGGTCCTGGATCAGGGTCGGCGAGCCCGGGTCGGCGAGCTTGAACAGGGCGGTGTCGCCCTCGAGCTGGGCGGTGATGTCGAGCAGGTAGCGGGCGTTGAAGCCGATATCGAGGCCGGCGGCCTCGTAATCGACGTCCAGCTCTTCCGTGGCGCTGCCCGAATCCGGGTTGTTGACCGAGAGCGCCAGGCGCCCCTCGGTGAGGCCGAGCTTCACGGCGCGGCCGCGCTCGGACGAGATCGTCGAGACACGGTCCACCGCCTTGGCGAAGGCGTCGCGCTCCACGGTCAGGCGCTTGTCGTTGTTGGCTGGGATCACCCGCTGGTAATCCGGGAAGGTACCGTCGATCAGCTTCGAGATCAGGGTCAGGCCGCCGGCGAAGCGCAGGCGGATCTTGGCGGGCGACAGGTCGACCGCGACGGTCTCGCCGCCGTCGTCCAGGAGCTTCTGGATCTCGGCCACCGCCTTGCGGGGCACGATCACGCCGGGCATGCCGACGCTGCCCTGCGGGGCCGGGATCTCGACCCGGGCGAGGCGGTGACCGTCGGTGGCGACCGCGCGCATCACCGGGCCGTTCTCGGTCTCCAGCGTGTGCAGGTAGATGCCGTTGAGGTAGTAGCGCGTCTCCTCGGTGGAGATCGCGAACTGGGTCTTGTCGATCAGGCGCTTGAGGTCGGCGCTCGCGATCTCGAAGCCGTGCGGCATCTCGCCGGCGGCGAGATCCGGGAAGTCGCCCTCCGGCAGGGCGCCCAGCGCGAAGCGCGACCGGCCCGAGCGGATCGTCATCTGGCCGGATTCGCCGCCGGTCTCCAGGGAGACCTGGGCGCCGTCGGGCAGCTTGCGCACGATGTCGTAGATCACGTGCGCCGGCACCGTGGTGGCGCCGGGATCGGCCACGTCGGCCGGCACGCTCTCGGTGACCTCGATATCGAGGTCGGTCGCCCGCAGTTGCAGGCTCGAACCGTCCGAACGCAGCAGCACGTTCGACAGGATCGGGATCGTGTTGCGGCGCTCGACGACCCGGTGCACGTGGCCGAGCGACCTGAGCAGGGCCGCGCGCTCGACGGTGACTCTCATCGCAGTACTCAAGTGATGGGGGAGGGCGCCGCGGCCGGCATCCCTCACGAAAACAGGCCGATCAGCTTGGCGAACGGGACACGCGAACGCAAGGCCGCCGTCGCGGCATCGCACAGCTACACCGCCGGCCGGTGGGATTCAGGGTTTCCGCCGGGGCCGCCCCGTGCGAAAGCGCCGCGATCAATCTTAAGCGGCACCGCACCGCCCGAGTCCCACAGATCATGCTGCAAACCGTCGAGACCGCGGGCCCGCAAGGCGCCGCCCCGAGCGCCAGTCCTGGCCGCATCCTGGCCGCGAGCTTCGTCGGCACGGCAATCGAGTTCTTCGATTTCTACATTTACGCCACCGCGACCGCGCTGGTGATCGGCCCGGTCTTCTTTCCGGCGGGCGCCCCCGGGGTGCAGCAGCTCAGCGCCTTCGCGACCTTCGCGATCGCGTTCATCGCGCGGCCGTTCGGGGCGGCCCTGTTCGGGCATTTCGGCGACCGGGTCGGCCGCAAGGCGACCCTGATCGCCTCGCTGCTGATCATGGGCCTGTCCACCGTGCTGATCGGCTGCCTGCCGACCTACGCCACGGCCGGCTGGTGGGCGCCGGCCGCCCTCTGCGTCCTGCGCTGCGGCCAGGGCATCGGCTTCGGCGGCGAATGGGGCGGAGCGGCCCTGCTCGCCGTGGAGAACGCGCCGCCGGGCAAGCGCGCCTGGTACGGCATCTTCCCGCAGCTCGGGGCGCCGGTCGGCTTCATCCTGGCCAATCTCGGCTTCCTGGCCCTCAGCTTCGGCCTGTCGCCGGAGAGTTTTCAAGCTTGGGGCTGGCGGCTGCCGTTCCTGGCCTCGGCCGCCCTGGTCGGCGTCGGGCTCTACGTGCGCCTGAAGCTCACCGAGACGCCCGCCTTCAAGGCGGCGCTCAACGAGGCGCGGCCCGAGCGCGTGCCCTTCGCCACGATGCTCACCCAGCACGGGGGGGCGGTCCTGATCGGCACCTTCGCCATGGTGGCGGTCTACGCGGTGTTCTACCTCTCGACGGTGTTCGCCCTGGGCTACGGCACCGGGACGCTGGGCTACACCCGGCCGACCTTCCTGCTGTTCGAGTGCATCGCGGTCTGCTTCATGGCGGTGGGCACCGTGATCTCGGGGGCCGCCGCCGACCGGTTCGGCCGTAAGCCGGTGCTGCTCTCCGGGATGGTCGCGGTGTTCGCCCTCGGCTTCCTGATGGGGCCGATGCTCGGGAACGCTGCCGCGGCCGGGACCTGGCCGCCGGTGCTCGGCTTCCTGTGCCTCAGCCTGCTGACGATGGGCTGGGTGTTCGGACCGATGGGCGCGGTCCTGCCCGAGCTGTTCCCGACCCGGATCCGCTACACGGGCGCCTCGGTGACCTACAACCTCGCCGGGATCCTGGGGGCCTCGGGCGCGCCCTACATCGCCCAGGAGCTGGCGTCCTATGGCGGCATCGGCTTCGTCGGCTTCTACCTCGCGGCCGCGGCTGTGCTGAGCTTCGTCGCCGTGCTGGCCATGCGGGAATCGGCTTACGACTGAGGGGTCTCTCCCTCCGGCGCGGGGTTAGGCGGCCGGCTCGTAGCGGGCGAGGAACCGGGTGCGGTCCCACAGTTCGACCGCCGCGTCCCGGACCATGGCCCGTGCGCGCCGACGGGCCTGTGTGTCGTCCTCGGCCGGGACGATCTCGGCCGACGAGACGCGGCCGGCGCGGTCGAGCATGAACGCCCGGTAGGCGCGGCTTCGCTGAGCGGTCTGTGCGTCCAGGTTGAGCATCGGATCCTCCTGAGGGCCCGAGACTTCCGAAAAGCGGTTAACCGTCCGTTACCCCCAGGGCGTCAGCTCCGCTTGTCGAGCGGACGACCCAGCAGGCGCGCGAACTCGGCTTCGATCTCCTCCACGGAGAACGGGTTGCCGGCGGTCTTCGGCTCGGGCCGCGGCGGCGCGGGGGGCGCAGTCGGCGGGACGGGCGCAGGCGGTGCCACGGGTGCCGCCGGCCGGGGAGCCGGAGGCTCGGGCGTCGGAGGCACGATCGGCGGCAGCTCGGGCGGTCCCGCGGGCGGGGGCGACGGCATCCGCGGCGCCGGCGGCGGAGCGACCGGCGGGGCAGGGGGTGGAGGTGGTGCAGGGGGCGGCGGCGGCGCAGCGGCCATCATCGCGGCCACCGGATCCACCGGCTCGGGCGCCGGCGCGAGCGGCGCGGGCGTCACCGCCGAGGCCGGGCGCGACAGGGCGGCCTGGAGCTGCCGGGCCATGTCGGAGAGCACCGCCGGATCGACGGTTCGGCGCTCGGACGGAACATTCAGGCTCGGCGTGGGCCGGAAGGGCTGGGGGGCAGGCTCGGGGGCGGGCTCGGAGATGGGTTCGGGCGCGGGCTCGAACTTGCGCTCCGAGGCGGGATTGAGCCGCGGCTCGGCCAGAGGCGGCGCGGTGCGGCTCAGGATCCGCCGGGGCGAGAGCGTGTCGCGGAGGGCTGCCGGGACCGGTTCCGCCGCCCGGGGTAGCAGCAATGCGGGCGTCGACACCTCCTGCCCCGGCTCGTCGCCGCCCAGCAGGTTGACGTCGAGCGGGAAGGTGACCGGCGGCGCGGTTCCGGAGCGCGGGACCGGTGGCGGTACGACGACCGGCATCTCGAAGCCCGGGTCGAACAGCGGCTCGGAGCGGCGGCCGGCGATCTCGGCGAGAGCCCGGGGCGGCTCGGCCAGGCGGCCGCCCTCCGCCATCGGATCCGGCAGCGGCTCGGCCAGGGGCTCCGACCCGCCGTCGGCGCGCAGCGTCGCCTCGGGTATCGGGCGCTGAGTGCGCTGGATGTTGCGCTCGACCACCACGTCGTTGGGGCCGCCCACCAGCAGCAGGTGCTCGACATTGTCCCGGCGCAGCAGGATCAGCTGCCGGGCCCGATCGAGCTCGTACACGTCGACAATCCCGAGCCGGGGCTGGCGGCCGCGGGCTGGCGTGCGCCCGGGCAGGGCCAGGCTGCGTCCGGTCAGGCGCCGCACCGTGAACACGATCGCGGCCAACGCCGTGAAGATGACGGCGAAGATCACGACATACTGGACGATGGGGGAGCCCTCAGAACCGAACACGGATTGCAGCCATGGCAAGGTTACGCACTCGCACGTTTCGGCCGCCGCAGGGCCGCGCCCGGCACGAGCCTCGCTCATACCACGCCGGCGGGCCCGCAAGGCAAACGACGTTAAGACTTCGTTAACAGGCCCTTAAGTTTAGCGCCATCAAGACAAGAGGTTGTGAAGGACCTGCCGGGGCTATCCCCAGAAACGTCACCCCGCGCCCGCGCCGCGGATGTCCGGACGGGACACGACGGCGCCCGCACTTAACGGTGCGTTAACCACGCAGGCGGCAGATTTTGCCGAGCCCGCCCGATCCCGCGCGGCGTCGCGAGACCGGAGGCGAACGTGGCCCTGACCGACCTGCCCATCCTCGGGATGCTGCGCACCCGGATGCAATGGGCCCAGGCGCGCCAGGGTCTGATCGCCGAGAACGTCGCCAACGCCGACATGCCGGGCTTCAAGCCCCGCGACCTGGCCGAGCTGCGCTTCGACCAGGCCACCGGGGCGGCGGTTTCCGCCTCGCCCGGCCTGGCGCTGACGAGCCCGGCCCATATCGCGCCGCCCGGACAGTCCGAGGCCGGGGCCGATGCCAAGGGCGCCAAGCGCTTCGAGGTCCGCCCGAGCGGCAACGCGGTCAACCTCGAGGACGAGATGATGAAGGCCGGCGACAACCAGTCCGACTACCAGCTCGCCGCCTCGCTCTACCAGCACAGCCTGACCACCCTGAAGATCGCCATCGGCAAGAGCTGATCGTTTCGGAATTCGATCGGACGTGCCGTCGAAACGCGGCGGAGGAGGCCCTGAGCCATGGAATTCAGCAAGTCGCTCACGGTCGCGGCCGCCGGCCTCAAGGCGCAGTCCGGCCGGATGCGGATCATCGCAGAGAACATCGCCAACGCGGATTCCGCACCGGCCTCGGCCGGGGCCGAGCCGTACCGGCGCAAGATCCCGTCCTTCACCAGCCACATGGATCCGGAGACCGGGGCCAAGCTGGTGGAGGCCGGGCGGGTCCGGCGCGACCAGACCGCGTTCCGGACCAAGTACGAGCCGGGCAATCCGGCGGCCAACGCCCGGGGCGAGGTGCAGATGCCCAACGTCAACGCGCTGATCGAGAACATGGACCTGCGCGAAGCCCAGCGCTCCTACGAGGCGAACCTCAACATGGTGACGTCCACGCGCAAGATGCTGTCGCAGACGCTGTCGATCCTGAAGTGAACGCGAAGGATAGCGAGCGATGGCGACGAGCAATTTCGCGGCCGGTGCCTACGCCGCCGTCCAGGGCATGGCCAACGGCCGTCCCGCCCCAAAGGTCCAGTCGACCGGCGAGGCCGGCGGCAACTTCATGCAGCTCCTCGGCAACGCCCTGGACACTGTCGGCGATGCCGGGCGGCGGGCCGACGGCCAGGCGGTCTCGGCGGCCTCCGGCAAGGCCAACGTCGTCGACGTGGTCACGGCGGTGGCCGAGAGCGAGACCGCCCTGCAAACCATGGTCGCGGTGCGCGACCGCATGATCTCTGCCTACGAAGAGATCATGCGGATGCAGATCTAAGCATAGCCCGGCCGGATCCCGGATTTCCTCTGCCTCCCTTTTGAGCACGTCACCCCATGACCGGCCTGGCCATCCTCGACGTCGCGCGCGACGGCATCTTCGTGTTCCTCAAGGTCGCCGGCCCGCTGATGCTGGTCGCGCTCGCGGTCGGGCTGGTCGTCTCGCTGGTCCAGGCCCTGACGCAGGTCCAGGAGCAGACCCTGATCTACGTGCCCAAAATCGTCGCGGTGTTCGCCGCGCTCCTGCTGATGCTGCCGTTCATCGGCGACGCGATGGCGGGCTACATGACCCGCATCGCCGCCCGCATCGCCACGGGCGGGTGATGGCGACCTCCGGCGCGACAGGGGTGGCGCGCCCGTGCCATAGGGGCGGCGATGAACCTGCTCCTGCCCGGCATCGCCTCGGCCTACCTGATCACCTTCGCCCGGGTCGGCACGCTGATCATGCTGCTGCCCGGCGTCGGCGAGCAGATGGTGTCGCCGCGGCTGCGGCTGGCCTTCGCGCTGCTGACCACGCTGGTGCTGTTCCCGTCCGTGCGCCCGCTGCTGGGCGGCACCGAGGGCCTGGCCGGACCCCGGCTGATCGGGCTCCTGTTCGCCGAGACGATCGTCGGGCTGGTCCTCGGCCTGTCGGTCCGGATGGTGCTGGCCGCCCTGCAGACCGCCGGGCTGATCATCTCCCAGCAGCTCGGCCTGGCCTACGCCATGACGGTGGACCCGAGCTATGGCGGGCAGCAGGCGGCGCTCGGAAACTTCCTGTCGCTGCTCGGCATCACGCTGATCTTCGCCGCCGACCTGCACCACCTCGCTATCGAGGGCCTGGCGCAGAGCTACGTGGTGCTGCCCCCGGACGGGGTCCCGGCCTTCTCGGACGCGCTGATGCTGGCGCTGAAGGCGCTCACCCGGGGCTTCACCCTGGCGGTGCAGATCTCCGGGCCGTTCATCGCCTTCGGGCTGCTGTTCAACCTCGGGCTCGGGGTGCTGTCGCGGCTGATGCCGCAATTGCAGGTGTTCTTCCTGGCGGTTCCGGCCTCGGTGCTGATCGGCATGCTGATCCTGATGGGCTCGCTCGGCGTCATGATGGGCGTTTTTCTGGACGATCTCGGCCGGTATCTCGGCGAGTTCGTCGGGCGCTGAGCGTCCACACGCACTGAGGTCGAGCGGACAAGATGGCCGAGGGCGCGGAGCAGGAAGACAAGACCGAAGAGCCGACCCAGCGGCGCCTCGACCAGGCAATCGAGCGCGGCGACGTCGCGACCAGCGCCGAGATCAACACCTTCGCGATCCTCGGCGCGTTCACGCTGGCCCTGGTGATCGCGGCCCCGACCATCGCCCAGAACCTGACCCAGGGCCTCAAGGCCTACCTCGCCAACGCCCACACCCTCCCGGACGACGCCACCGCCATGAAGCAGGCGGCGACCCGGGGCCTGTGGCTGTGGCTCGAGGCCGTGGCGGTGCCGGTCGGGATGGCGGCGGCGGCCGGCCTCGCCGCCGGCCTCCTCCAGCACCCGCTGGTGCTCACCACCGAAACCCTGATGCCGAAATTCGACCGCATCTCGCCGATGGCCGGGATCAAGCGGCTGATGGGGATCGAGGCCCTGTTCCAGTTCGGCAAGGGGCTCGCCAAGATCGGCGCGGTCGGCATCGTCGGCGGCGTGCTGCTGTGGAACGACCGCGACCGGCTGGAGGTGTTCGCCCGGCTCGATCCGGCCGGCAGCCTGCCCGCGATCCTCTCCCTCAGCCTGCGGCTGCTCGCCGGCATGCTGTGCATGCACCTGGCGATCACGCTGGGGGACGCGCTCTATGCGCGCTTCCGCTGGCGCAAGCGCCACCGCATGTCGAAGGAGGAGATGAAGCAGGAGATGAAGGAGTCGGACGGCAACCCGGAGATCAAGGGCCGCATGAAGCAGATCCGCATGGCCCGGGCGCGGAAGCGGATGATGACGGCCGTGCCGACCGCCACCGTGGTGGTGACCAACCCGACCCACTACGCGGTGGCGCTCCGCTACGAGGCCGGGATGGCGGCGCCGATCTGCGTCGCCAAGGGCGTCGACGCCCTGGCCCTGCGCATCCGCACCGTGGCGGCCGAGCACGGTGTCGCGGTGATCGAGAACCCGCCGCTCGCCCGCGCCCTGCACGCCACCGTGGAGATCGACCGCGAGATCCCGGCCGAGCATTACCGGGCGGTGGCGGAAGTGATCGGCTTCGTCCTGCGCCTGCGCCGGAGAGCGGCGTAGCGTTGGACGGGCAACGATCGGCGAGCGGCGCGTTTCGGCCGGTCGCCGACGCGCGGCCCTCGACAGGTCCGCGATCCGTCAAGAGATTCCGGCATCCATCCTTCTGAGGCCGAGCCACCTGTCGAAGTCGCGATACAGCTCGTCGAACGTCACGAGGATCAGCGTGAAGCTGTCGGCCTTGACCTTGTTGCGCCGCCACTCCCACCGATCCTTGCGGACCGAGGTCGATAAGGAGGTGGAGCGGCCGATGACGAGCACGCCCACGATGTTGGGCCGCTCGCCGCCGAAGGCGTCCACGTAATCGGCGGTCTTGCGATAATGATCGAGCGCCCAGGTCCAATCGACGACTTGGCTGAATCCCTTCTCGAATGCGCGTGCCCATGTGTCGATGCCGCGCCCGCCAACTTCGAAAATATGCCGGCCGGACGCGCCCTCGAACTCAACCAAGCAAATATTGTCGGTCCCGGCGCGGCGGACGGTGAGATCGGTCCGGAAATGGGGGAGAATCCGGAACTCCCGCCTGATCAGATCGCCGATGCCCAGCCGGGAATTGTACTGACCCATTAGGGCGCAGAGGTTGGGCCAGGTCTTGAAACTGCCGAGCACCTGATCGCGCTCGGCAAGGTCGGCGTTGGTGTCGAGGAGGATTCTGAATTCCGCGAGTTCGGCCTCCGCGTCGGTCAGATTGAAGACGTGGACGTCGAAATAGGGCTTCGCCATCAGTCTCGGGCGACGATCGAGGTGATGACGATCGAGTCGCCCTCGTTCTCGAAGAGCACGCGCAGATCGCCGGCAGGCGCGACGAAGGCGTTGTCGACCCCGACGATCTTCCTGACTTTCGCCTCGTCGAGCACGCTCGCCTTGATCGTCGCCAGCGCGGCGTCGGCCTGGGCCTTGTCGAACGGGTGCAGCGACGCAATCATGTTCGCTGCCGTGTTGCTGACGCGCACGCGCCGACCACTCGAGCCGCTCTGCTGTCGCTGTGCCGTAGCCATAGCTGAATCCCATGCCCTCGACGGGGTGCGCGCAATATGGGGGCTGCCGATATCGCCGTCCATCGCGCTCGCGTGGCATCGCTCTTCCAAAAGCACTGAAAAGCCACGCTTCCTCCACCTTTTTTCGCGAGGCTGCATCAAGGCTTGGCGCGACACGACCGGCGCGACGAGAGTGATGCCGTGCTGCCCGAGCCCTGCTATGGCCGGCGGGCCTAACCGGGTGATTGTTCTGGAATGATGCCGATGGCCGACGTCACTGGACCTCCGGCGCCCGCGACGGGCACGCAGATCTCGAATTCGCAGGGGAACGGCGCGATCGACCGCTCGGAGCAGCCGGGCCGGGTCGGGCTGCTGCTCGTGCTCGCGGGCCTGCTGGTCGGGGCCGCGATCGGCCTGTCCTTCGTGGCTAACGAGCAGGCGCAGTCGCTGATCGTCTGGCTGCTCGCCCTGCTGGCGATGGCCGGCGTGTTCTTCCTGTTCGCGCTCGCCATCGGGGCGCTCCAGCTCAGCGGCACCGCCACCCGCGACGACATCACCAAGGGCATCGTCGACGCCTCGCCGGACGGGGCTTTGGTGGTCGAGGATGGCGGCCGGCTGATCTACGCCAACGAGGCCTATCTGCGGGTGGCCGGGGGCGACGCCTTCTCGAACCTCGTGCCGGTGGAGCGCATCCTGGTCGGCTCGCCGGAGGTCTCGGAGGCGGTCTACCGCCTGTCGCAGGCGTCTCGCGATGGACGCGCGCACACCGAAGAAATCCGGATGTCGCCGCCGCTCGGGCCGCAGGCGCACGAGCGCGGCTTCGGCTGGTACCGGGTCTCGGTGCGGCCCCTGGCGCGCCCGCGCCGGGCCGCCTCGCTCTGGACGGTGGCCGACATCACCGCCGAGCGCGAGCGCCAGGAGAACGTCTTCCAAGAGCTCCAGCACGCGATCGACTATCTCGACCACGCCCCGGCGGGCTTCCTGTCGATCGATCCGGCCGGCGCGATCGTCTACATGAACGCGACGCTGGCGGCCTGGCTCGGCTACGACCTGGCGAGCGTCGGCCCCGGCGGCCCGCACCTCACCGAGATCGCCCCGGAAGCCGATGTTCTGGTGCGCACCGCCGGCCTGCCGGGCGAGGTCCGCACCGACCGGTTCGATCTCGACCTGCGCCGCCGCAATGGCCACACCCTGCCGGTGCGGCTGTACCACCGGGTCGCGTTCGGCAAGGACGGCAAGCCCGGCTCGTCGCGGACCTTCGTGATCAACCGCTCGGCCGGGGCCGAGACCGACGAGCCGCAGCGCGCGGCTGAGGTGCGGCTCGCGCGTTTCCTCAACAATTCCCCGATCGCCATCGCGACCCTCGACCGGTCCGGGCGGATTGCCCGGGCCAACACCTCGTTCACCCGGCTGTTCGGCACGGTGCCGCGCCAGGCCGACGAGAGCGGCCCCGAGGGGGAGGGCAATCAGGGTGCCGAGCCCAACGTCGCCGACTCGGTGGTCGACCGGGCTTCCGTGGAAGCCGGCCTCGCCCGGGCCGCCAGCGGCCTGTCCGATCCGGAGCCGATCGAGGTCCAGCTCAGCGGCCCCGGCGGCCGCTCGGCGCGCCTCTGGCTCAGCCCGGCCGACAGCAGCGACGCGACCCAGAAGGCGGACGAGGCCGAGCGGGTCATCCTGTACGCCCTCGACACCACGGCGCAGCGGCAGTTGGAGCAGCAGGTCGCCCAGGCCCAGAAGATGAATGCGGTCGGCCAGCTCGCCGGCGGCATCGCGCACGACTTCAACAACGTGCTGCAGGCGATCATCGGCTATTCTGACCTGCTCCTGGCGAGCCACCGGCCGACCGATCCGGCCTTCCAGGACATCATGCAGATCAAGCAGAACGCCAACCGGGCGGCGGGCCTCGTCCGCCAGCTCCTGGCGTTCTCCCGCCGCCAGACCCTGCGCCCGGAGGTGATGCATGTCGGGGAGGGGCTCTCGGAGCTGACCCTGCTGCTCAAGCGGCTGCTCGGCGAGCGCGTCGCCCTGGAGCTGAAGCACGGCCGCGACGTCTGGCCGGTGAAGGCCGACGTCAATCAGTTCGAGCAGGTGATCGTGAATCTCGCGGTCAACGCCCGCGACGCGATGCCGGACGGCGGCAAGCTGATGATCCGCACCGAGAACGTGACCGATCCGGGTCCGTCCGCGGCCGTGGAGGGACGGGGCGGGGCGCCCGCGGGCGACCACGTGCTGATCGAGGTGCGCGATACCGGGCAGGGCATCCCGGCCGAGCTGATGGAAAAAATCTTCGAGCCGTTCTTCACCACCAAGGAGATCGGCAAGGGCACCGGCCTCGGGCTCTCGACGGTGTTCGGCATCGTCAAGCAATCCGGCGGCACCATCGACGTGCAGTCGAAGATCGGAGAGGGGACGGCCTTCCGCATCTACCTGCCGCGCCACATCCCGGTGGCGGAGCCGGAAGAGGCCGCGCCCGCGGTTCCGGCCCTGCCACGGGCCGACATGCCGGCGCCGGCCTCCGCGCGCTCGGCCAAGCCGAACGGCGAAGGCGAAGCCGCCAAGGCCGGCGCCCAGACGAGCCCGGCCTCGGAGAAGCCGGCCCCGCGCAAGCCCGCGGCCGACCATACCGGGCAGGGGACGATCCTGCTGGTGGAGGACGAGGATCCCGTCCGGGCGGTCAACAGCCGGGCGCTCTCGGCCCGGGGTTACACGGTGCTGGAAGCGGCCTCGGGCCTCGAAGCCCTGGCGATCGTGCGCGAGGGCAGCCAGCCGATCGACCTCGTCGTCTCCGACGTGGTGATGCCCGAGATGGACGGGCCGACCCTGCTACGCGAGGTCCGCAAGCACCAGCCGGACCTGAAGGTGATCTTCGTCTCGGGCTACGCCGAGGACGCGTTCCGCAAGAACCTGCCCGAGGGCGAGGCCTTCAACTTCCTGCCGAAGCCCTTCAGCCTGAAGCAGCTGGTCGAGACCGTGAAGAAGACCATGGCCGCCGACTGACACCGCGCCGGCATTGGCCCGGTGGAGAACCTGCACGCCGCCCCCACAAGGGCGGCGTTCTCGTGTCGGGAGCCCTTGCCGAAATAGAACAAAACAGGTACATAGGCGTGGTGTTGACGCGCGTTGTGAATGGCGCGCAACCCCTTCATAAGGAGCCCGCCAGATGGCCCAGCCTGCATTGAAAGTGGTCGACATGCCCCCGGCGGACAAGGACAAGGATAAGTCCAAGGCGATCGATGCCGCCCTGTCCCAGATCGAACGTGCCTTCGGCAAGGGCTCGATCATGCGGCTCGGCAAGAACGACAAGGTGCAGGAGGTCGAGACGGTCTCCACCGGCTCGATCGGGCTCGACATCGCCCTCGGCGTCGGCGGCCTGCCCCGGGGCCGGGTCGTGGAGATCTACGGGCCCGAATCGTCCGGCAAGACCACCCTGGCCCTGCACACCATCGCCGAGGCCCAGAAGAAGGGCGGCGTCTGCGCCTTCGTGGATGCCGAGCACGCCCTCGATCCGATCTACGCCCGCAAGCTCGGGGTCAATCTCGACGACCTGCTGATCTCGCAGCCCGATACCGGCGAGCAGGCGCTCGAGATCACCGACACGCTGGTGCGCTCTGGCGCCATCGACGTGCTGGTGGTCGATTCGGTCGCCGCGCTGACCCCGCGGGCCGAGATCGAGGGCGAGATGGGCGAGAGCCAGCCCGGCCTTCAGGCCCGCCTGATGAGCCAGGCCCTGCGCAAGCTCACCGGTTCGATCTCGCGCTCGAACTGCATGGTGATCTTCATCAACCAGATCCGGATGAAGATCGGCGTGATGTACGGCAGCCCGGAGACCACGACGGGCGGCAACGCGCTGAAGTTCTACGCCTCGGTGCGCCTCGACATCCGTCGGATCTCGACCCTGAAGGACCGGGACGAGGCGATCGGCAACCAGGTCCGCGTCAAGGTCGTCAAGAACAAGGTCGCGCCGCCGTTCAAGCAGGTCGAGTTCGACATCATGTTCGGCGAGGGCGTGTCGAAGGTCGGCGAGCTGATCGATCTCGGCGTGAAGGCCGGCATCGTCGAGAAATCCGGCGCCTGGTTCTCCTACAACAGCCAGCGCCTCGGCCAGGGCCGCGAGAACTCGAAGGGGTTTTTGCGCGACAACCCCGAGATCGCCGCCAAGATCGAAGCCTCGATCCGCCAGAATTCCGGCCTCGTCGCCGAGAAGATTTTGGAGAACGCCAAGCCGACCGAGGACGACCTCGACGAGGGCGAGGCTTAAGCCGCCTGCAGCTCAAACCCTTGCCGCGCGACCGCGCGCGGACGACAATCAACGGCCCCGGCGAGGCATTCGCCGGGGCCGTTCGTCATTGAGGATGCAGCTGACTGTGACCGACCTTCTGGAAAAGGCCGTCGAGACAGTTCGGCGGATGCCGCCTGAGGCGCAGGATGCCATCGCACAAGCCATGCTTGACATGGCGCAGGTTGGCGCGCCGAGCGAGATTGATCTCGACCATCTGAAGGATGTCTTGGAAGGGCTCGACGAGATCGCTCACGGAGACATCGCGTCGCCCGAAGAGGTCGAGGCTGCCTTCCGCCGTTTCAGAGCGTGAAGCTCGTCTACGCACGCCGTGCGGTCCGGCGCCTAACGGAAATCGCCGACTACGTTCGGGAGCGAAATCCCGGCGCCGCGGACAAGGTCGAGGGTGCGATCCGCGAGACGGCCGAGCTTCTCAGGCGCCACCCATACGTGGGCCGAAGCGTCCGACCGGGGGTACGCGTTTTCGCGGTGCCCCGAATGCCGTATCTCATCTACTATCAGGTCGACGAGCGGCGGGAGATCGTGACAATCATCACGCTCCGGCACGCCGCACAGGACCGATTGGCCTAACGGACGGACGCAGACATCTCCGCGGCCGTCGAGAGAAGACAGCTCAGGCGGCTTCGCCGGTCTCAACGATCGCGGCAGCCTGGTCCTCGACCAGCTTCCAGGTCTTGGTCTTCGAGAAGGGGCGGCACTCCTCGATGAACACCGTCTGCCCGACCTTGGCGACATTCGCCTCGTCATGGGCATGGTAGTTCTTCGAACGGCGCACGGTCTTCTTCATCACCGGGTGCGTGAAGCGACGCTCCACCTTCACCACGATGGTCTTCTCGCCCTTGTCGCTGACGACGGTGCCCTGCAGGACGCGCTTCGGCATGGTGTTCTCCTAAGCCCCTGTCAGCTCTTGGCAGCCTGCAGCGTCTTCGAACGCTGCAGGGTGCGGACGCGGGCGATGTCGCGGCGGACCTCACGGACGCGGGCGACGTTCTCGAGCTGGCCGGTAGCCCCCTGGAAGCGCAGGTTGAACTGCTCCTTCTTGAGGTTCAGCAACTCGTCATTCAACTGATCCGGCGACAACGCCTTCAGATCAGACACTCTCTGGGTCGACTTCACGATAGCCTCCGTTCAGTCGGCGATGCGTTGGACGACCCGCGTGCGGATCGGGAGCTTGGCGGCGCCGAGGCGCAGGGCCTCCTTGGCGATGTCCTCGGCGACGCCGTCGACCTCGAACATGATCCGGCCCGGATGGACGCGAGCGGCCCAGTAATCCGGGGCGCCCTTACCGGAGCCCATGCGGACTTCGGTCGGCTTCGAGGAGACCGGCACGTCTGGGAACACCCGGATCCAGACGCGGCCCTGGCGCTTCATCTCGCGGGTGATCGCGCGGCGGGCCGCTTCGATCTGCCGGGCGGTGACGCGCTCGGGCTCCACCGCCTTCAGGCCGAACTGGCCGAAGTTCAGCTCGAAGCCGCCCTTGGCCGCACCGTGGATGCGGCCCTTGAACTGCTTACGGAAGCGAGTCTTTTTCGGTTGCAGCATGGCTTCCTACCTTACGCGTGCTCGCGCTCGCGGCGTCCGCGCTCGCGGCCGCCCTCGCCATCGCGCTCACGGCGTCCGCCGGAGCGGCCGCCCTCTTCCTGGGCCTTCTTGTCCTGGGCCATCGGGTCGTGCTCAAGGATCTCGCCCTTGAACACCCACACCTTGATGCCGCAGGTGCCGTAGGTCGTGAACGCCGTCGCGGTTCCGTAATCCACGTCCGCACGCAGGGTGTGCAGCGGGACGCGGCCCTCACGATACCATTCCTGGCGGGCGATCTCGGCGCCGCCGAGACGACCCGAGCAGTTGATGCGGATGCCCTCGGCACCGAGACGCATCGCCGACTGCACGGCGCGCTTCATGGCGCGACGGAAGGCGACGCGGCGCTCGAGCTGCTGGGCGATCGAGTCGGCCACCAGGGTGGCGTCGATCTCGGGCTTGCGCACCTCGACGATGTTGATCGTCACGTCGGCCTTGGTCATCGTGCCGACGAGCTTGCGCAGCTTCTCGATATCCGCGCCCTTCTTGCCGATCACCACGCCCGGACGGCCCGAGTGGATGGTGACCCGGCACTTCCGGTGCGGACGCTCGATGACGATCTTCGAGACGGCGGCCTGCTTCAGCTGCTTCATGAGGGCGGCGCGGATCGCGACGTCCTCGTGCATCAGCTTGGCGTACTCGCCCTTGCCGGCGAACCAGCGGGAGTCCCAGGTCCGGTTGATACCGAGACGGAGACCGATCGGATTGACTTTCTGGCCCATGAGATCCTCCTTAAGCCGCTTCGGCCTGGCGGACTTCGCGAACCACGATGGTCAGGTTCGAGAAGGGCTTCAGGATGCGCGCGCCACGGCCGCGGGCGCGGGCATGGAAGCGCTTGAGCACGAGGGCCTTGCCCACGAAGGCCTGGGTGACGACGAGATCGTCGACGTCCAGGTCGTGGTTGTTCTCGGCATTCGCGATCGCGCTCTCGAGGCACTTCTTGACCTCGGTCGAGATGCGCTTGCGCGAGAACTCCAGCTCGGCCAACGCGGTGTCGACCTTCTTGCCGCGGATCATCTGCGCCACGAGGTTCAGCTTCTGCGGGCTGACACGCAGCATGCGCGCAACTGCCTTGGCCTCGTTCTCGGGGAGCGCGCGGGGGGTGGCTTGCTTGCCCATCTCAGCGCCTCTTCGCCTTCTTGTCGGCCGCGTGCCCGTGGAAGGTGCGGGTCGGCGAGAATTCGCCGAACTTGTGCCCCACCATCTCCTCGGAGACGTAGACCGGGATGTGCT
Source organism: Methylobacterium sp. J-072 (assembly GCF_022829425.1). Lineage (NCBI taxonomy): Bacteria > Pseudomonadati > Pseudomonadota > Alphaproteobacteria > Hyphomicrobiales > Methylobacteriaceae > Methylobacterium > Methylobacterium sp. J-072. Next base: position 105,033 of record NZ_JAKSYK010000214.1, read on the forward strand.
TCTGCCCGTTGTGCACACCGAAGGTGAGCCCGACGAACTGCGGGAGGATCGTGGAGCGGCGGCTCCAGATTTTGATGACCTCTGAGCGCGAGGAGCCCCGCGCCGCTTCGGCCTTCTTGAAGAGGTAGCCGTCGACGAACGGCCCCTTCCAGAGAGAGCGTGCCATAGCGATTACTTCTTGCGGTTGTGGCGGCTGGACAGGATGAACACGTCGGTCCGCTTGTTGGACCGGGTCTTCTTCCCCTTGGTGGGCACGCCCCACGGCGTGACCGGGTTGCGGCCGCCCGACGTACGGCCCTCGCCGCCGCCGTGCGGGTGATCCACCGGGTTCATGGCCACGCCGCGGTTATGCGGGCGCTTGCCGAGCCACCGGTTGCGCCCGGCCTTGCCGAGCGAGATGTTCATGTGGTCCGGGTTCGACACCGCACCGACGGTCGCGAAGCACTGGCCGTGCACGAGGCGCTGCTCGCCCGAGTTCAGGCGCAGCGTCACGTAGCCCTGGTCGCGTCCGACGATCTGAGCGTAGTTCCCGGCCGAGCGGGCGATCGCGCCGCCCTTGCCGATCTTCAGCTCGACGTTGTGGACGATCGTGCCCACCGGCATCGAGCCGACCGGACCGGCATTGCCAGGCTTGATGTCGACGCTCTCGCCGGTCACCACCTTGTCACCCGGCTGCAGGCGCTGCGGAGCCAAGATGTAGCTCTGCTTCCCGTCGGGGAAGTTGATCAGGGCGATGAAGGCCGTGCGGTTCGGATCGTACTCGATCCGCTCGACGGTCGCGGCGACGCCCGGCTGCTCGCGGCGCTTGAAGTCCACGTTGCGCAGCACGCGCTTGTGCCCACCGCCGCGGAAGCGGACGGTGATGCGGCCCAGGTTGTTACGGCCGCCGGAGGAGCTCTTGCCCTCCGTCAGCGCCTTCACCGGCTTGCCCTTGTAGAGCTCACGGCGGTCGACGAGCACGAGCTGGCGCAGGCTCGGCGTGACCGGTTTGAATGTCTTCAAGGCCATCGGCTTGGATCCCTAAAACCCGTCCTCAGAGCCCGGTCGTGACGTCGATCGTGTGGCCCTCGGCCAGGGTCACGATCGCCTTCTTCACGTCGGAGCGCTGCCCGCGGAGACCGCGGAAAATCTTCTTCTTGCCCTTGGTCACGAGGGTGTTCACCGCCGTGACCTTGACGTCGAACAGCTTCTCGACCGCCTCCTTGATCTGAGGCTTGGTCGCCTTGGGGCCGACCCGGAAGACGACCTTGTTCTGCTCGGTCAGGTTCGTCGCCTTCTCGGTGATGACCGGGGAGACGATGATATCGTAGTGGCGCGGATCGGCACTCATTTGAAACGCTCCTCCAGCGCGTCGACGGCGGCCTTCGTCAGGACGAGCGTATCGCGGCGCAGGATGTCGTAGACGTTGATCCCCTGCACGGGAAGCACGTCGATCTGCGGGATGGCACGCGCGGCGCGGCCGAAATTCACGTCGACCTCGGCACCGCCGATGATCAGCGCGTTCGAGAGGCCCATCTTGCCGAAGCGCTCAATGAGACCCTTGGTCTTGTGATCCTCGATCTTGATGTCGTCGACGACGATCAGGGTCGAGGCCTTGGCCTTGGCCGACAGGGCGTGACGCAGGGCGAGCGCACGGACCTTCTTGGGAAGGTCGTGGCCGTGGTCGCGCACGACCGGCCCGAAGGCGCGTCCGCCGCCACGGAACTGCGGCGCAGAAGCAGCGCCGTGACGCGCGTTGCCGGTGCCCTTCTGCTTGTACAGCTTCTTGCGGGTCCGGTTCACCTCCGAGCGGTTCTTCACCGCGTGGGTGCCGGCGCGCCGCTTGGCGAGCTGCCAGCGGACCATGCGCTGAAGGAGGTCGGCCCGCGGCTCAAGGCCGAAGATCTCCTCGTTCAGCTCGACCGAGCCGGCGCCGGCGCCGTCGAGAGTGGTGATATCGAGCTTCATCAGGCGGTCTCCTCAGCCGCAGGGGCCTCGGGGGCAGTCTGGGCGGACTCGGTGGACGCGCCGTTCTCGCGGAACTTGCCCGGCAGCGGCACGTCGGCGGGGAGCTTGCGCTTCACCGCATCGCGGATCTGGATCCAGCCGCCGGCGACGCCCGGAACCGCGCCCTCGACCAGGATCAGGCCGCGCTCGGGATCGGTGCGCACGACGCGCAGGTTCTGCGTGGTGACACGCTCGACACCGAGGTGACCCGGCATCTTCTTGTTCTTGAAGGTCTTGCCCGGGTCCTGACGGCCGCCGGTCGAACCGATCGAACGGTGCGAGATCGACACGCCGTGGGTGGCGCGCAGACCGCCGAAGTTCCAGCGCTTGATACCGCCGGCGAAGCCCTTACCCGTGGTCGTGCCCGTCACGTCGACGAACTGGCCCGGGATGAAGTGGTCGGCCGTGATCTCGGCGCCGACCGGGATCAGCGCGTCCTCGGACACGCGGAACTCGGCGAGCTTCTTCTTCGGCTCGACCTTGGCGACCGCGAAGCGACCGCGCTCGGCCGCCGACACGTTCTTCACCTTGGCCTTGCCGACGCCGACCTGGAGGGCGACGTAACCATTCTTCTCGACGGTGCGGTGGGCCACCACCTGGCACTGATCGATCTTAAGCACTGTGACGGGGACATGCTCCCCCGCGTCTGTGAAGACGCGGGTCATGCCGACCTTCTGTGCGATGACGCCTGAGCGCATAGGTCTCTCCCTCGCGCGATGAAACGGTAAGCTCTAAATCCCGGCGGGACTTAGAGCTTGATCTCCACGTCCACGCCGGCGGCGAGGTCGAGCTTCATCAGCGCGTCCACGGTCTGCGGCGTCGGATCGACGATATCGAGCACTCGCTTGTGCGTGCGCATCTCGAACTGCTCGCGCGACTTCTTGTCGATGTGCGGCGAGCGGTTCACGGTGAACTTCGCGATATGCGTCGGCAGCGGGATCGGACCCCGGATGGTCGCGCCGGTGCGCTTGGCCGTGGAGACGATCTCCTTGGTCGACGCATCGAGGATGCGGTGATCGAACGCCTTGAGGCGGATGCGGATGTTCTGACCGTTCATAATCCTGAAACCTTGAGAGGGACGGCGGGGAGTGCGAGGACGTATCCCCGCCGCGCCCTGCTAAGGATGCTGTTCTGGCTTAGTCGTTGATGGCGGCGACGACGCCGGCGCCGACGGTGCGGCCGCCTTCACGGATGGCGAAGCGCAGCTTCTCCTCCATGGCCACCGGCACGATCAGCGTGACGTCCATGGTCACGTTGTCGCCCGGCATCACCATCTCGG
>NZ_JAKSYK010000006.1:0-4148 GCF_022829425.1 Methylobacterium sp. J-072
ACAGGCAACTTCCTGTACGGCACCTTCTTCGATACGCGATCGGCCAGCGGTACCTTTTACCCCGACTTCCTCAACCTCGACCTCACGGCCACCAAGCATTTTGGCAAATGGGAAATCGGGCCGGTATCCTTCGGATCGACCGACCTTCCGACCAACAATCCGTCCTATGCTCGGCAAGGCCAGTTCGCAGTGTGCGGCCTCGTGGGCTACAACTTCGGCCCGGTCAATCTCCAGGCCTACGGTACGCGGGACGTGGTTCAGCGCAATTACGCAGGACTTGAGACACGCGGCTGGTTGCGCGTAACCGTGCCGATCTACCAGGATAAAAGCGAGACGCCTGAGCCTAGCCCTATCCTGCGCAAGTTCTGAAATCGTCTCGGGCATGCGTGATGAGGGGCATTATCCCCCTGCGATGGATGAACGAACGTCCCTTGCCGGATCTTGCATGTCTGAATGGATCGGATCAGCCAGGACTCAGGGCGGGTCGTGAGCGGGAGCGGCGACCATGTCCGCTTTTACGCAGTGTCGCCCGGAAGCGGACCGGCGAAAATCCACCCAACCCAGCCGTTCAGCAGCGCCCACCAACGCGACCGGAGCTGGCCGAAAGCGGAACGGCCGCTTGAGAGTAGGCCCATCGAAAAAGCGGACAGCCTGCTATCGAACCATTTCTACTCTATGATCTCGACAACACGGCGCCTGCGCGGGTCAACGAGCACGGGTGGTCGTTGACGACGGTGTAGCTGTAGTTCGGCAGGGCGAACTCGGTGGGCACGTCGTAGTAGATAACACCGTCCTCAGGCAGAATGGTACCGACCCGCAGGGGACCGACGTAGGCGAAGGACGGCCGCCGCTCGCCCAGCGCATAGATCAGGAAACGCGCACGCCGGTCGACGCCGGGACTGCCGTTGGCCATGCTGACCATCGCACCGACCGCATCGCCAACGACGGCCCCGAGGGGACCGGCGATCATCTAACCCCGGATAGCACACTCTTGAGCCCCATGTTCCAGGCTCTGGGCCTGGACGAGGCCCATCCACGCCAACGGCTCCGCAGCAACGGTGAGCCCGACATTCCACACTATCATCTCTTCTGCGCAGGGCTGAGGAGTCAGCCCCATCCAGACTTACTTGCTTCGGATGATCAGCGACCGCCCGTGACAGCGCGCAAGGGCGCGGCGGCGAGGTCGGCCGTCGAGCCGACGGTGTCCTTGAAACCGCTTCCGACGTTCGAGAGGTGGTCGCCGTAGGTCTCGCGGGTCTGCGGGTCGATCATGGCCACCGGGGCGGCGACTGCCAGTGCGGCACCGGTGGCGACCGTCGAGGCGGCCCCGGCGGCCGTGCTCACTAGCCTGTCGCCGATGCCGATCTGGCCGTCCGAGATCGGCTGCCCGTCGGCAAGGCGCTTGCCCAGAAGCGCGACCACGTCCCCGGAGGCGAACTTGCCGTGATTGAGTGCATCGTCAGACTTTACCGAGGTCAGGTTGAGGACGCCGATGTTCTCGCGCTCCAGCTCGGACCTGTACGGCTCGGCGTTCGGGTCGATGGCTCCCAGTCGCACGCTGTCCCCCCAGACGAGACGCGAGACCGCCAACGCCTGGTCGTCGCCCGACACCATCAGGGTTAGTCGCGGCCGATCCTTGCCCATATCGTGGAAGGCACCCCGGGCGAGGTCCATGTCGACGTCGGGTGCGGCCAGGATGACGTTCCGGATCTTGGGCGCCACGCGCTTGTCGCGGATGGCCATCTGTCGGAGGCTCTCCAGGGTGAGCCAGTTGCCCATTGAGTGGGCGAGCACCGTTACCTCGCCGACGTTCGGGTCCCTGGCGAGGTCGCGCAGCAGGGTCTCCAGGCCGTTACGAGAGAAATTGGTGCTTTCCCGGTCGTAGCCGTAGGCGAGCACAGAGCCGCGGGACGGCCAGGTGAACAGCACCGGTGCGACCTCGGCACCGGAATCGTGCACGATCTGCGCGAACCGGAAGACGGCATCCTCGAACTTGTTGTTGAACCCGTGCACGAACACCAGGACGTGGCGCTTGCCTCGTCCGTGCACCGCCTTTCCGGTCCAGGCCGCGACCTTCGAGCGGTCGACCGGATCGGCGCGCAGCGCCACGAAGTCGGTGGCGGGGTTGCCGGGGAGGCGTTCCGGCCATTGCACGGTGCCGGGCTGGCGGGTGGCGTCCGGCGGGATCGACACCGCGAGGTCGGTGTAGGTCACGGCCTCGCCGCGCTCGCCGGAGAACAGTACCCCGCGGTCGGTCGCGGACTTGCGGGTCGTAGCGACCAGCATATCGACACGGGACGTACCCGCGACCGGTGCCGCGTCGGCGATGGGCAGCAGCACGCCGGTCGGGCGTCCGCCGCAGGCCCCGAGGCTTACGAGGACGGCGGCTACCAGCGTGGCGGCCAGTGCCCGTTCGGCACATGCAAACCGTGGAAACACCCGTACCCCCGAACCATGGCCGGGACGGGTGACCGGGTCACGCTCCGTCGAGGCCGGGAAGTCCTAGCGGATGATTACGGCGGGGTGCGGACGGCAAGCCCGAAGATAAGCTCCTGGACCATCGGACAACCGTGCCGGCCGGCAGAGCTCAGTTACCGAAGGGCGAGGCGAGGACGATGCGAACCTTCTTGGTCGACGCTACCTGCGCGACGGGTACCGGGGCGGCGTTCATGACAACGACCATCTGGACCGTCGCGGGCTTCGAGACGCCGCTGACGACGTTCGACGTCTCGGAAGCGATGGCCGGTGCTGCGGCCACCAGGAAGATCGCGAGGGCGGCGAAGACTGTCTTCACGGCGGCTGTCCGAGGCTTGACTGTAAGACGTCCGAACAACGGTCAAGCCATCGGCGGGTTCCAGCTTCAGGCGGCGTTCGCCGCGGCCGGGGTCTCGTCGCCCGTGTTCGTCGCGCCCGCCTCCCTCAGGCACGCCTCGACCGCACCGCGCAGCGACGAAACGTAGGCGTCGGCCCCGACCTGCCGACCGAGGTCCGTATCGGTCAGGACCGCCTCGCCCTGGGGCCATAGTCCGACCAACAGCTTGACGTCCCGCGACTTCCTACGGAGACGCTCCAGCAGGTAGCGTAGGTGCGACGGGTTGCCGGTGATGTCGAGGTAGGAGATGCACACCATCGCCACGCCCGAGAGGTCGAGGTCGCGGATGCCTTCGCGCGAGGCGGACTGGTAGGCCGTCACGCGCGCCCCGAGTCCGTGCTTGCGCAGGAGTTGCGCCAGCATCGCCGAGGAGGCCTCGTCGAGGGGGCCGCGGCCGGCCAGGCACAGCACCGGCGCCTCGCCGCGCCACGCCTCCGGCAGCGCCTCGCGAGGTGGCGCTTGACCGGGTACCGCCTCGTTCTTCGGATGCGCCCGCTCGGCCAGCGTCGGGGTGTCGTTCGGGTTCACCGTCGCGTCCGTGCCGGCCGGCTCGACGTCGGGATGGTCCTCGAAGTCTTCGACCAGGGAGCGGGACGACGCCCGGATGTTCTCCAGCTGCGCAGGCGTGACGACCCCGCGTGCGTAGTCGTTTGCGGCGAGCTGAAGGCCCTTCAACGCGACCTCGTCGTAGTACGACGACAAGGAGCGCTCCTTCAGCATTTGCTCGCCGAGGTCGCGGGCCTCGTCCGGGTCTCCGGCGAGCATGCGCTGGTAGAAGTTCTCCACCGGCGTTAGCGGCGGCCGGTCGCCCAGCAAGATGTCGAGGAACTCCAGGCTGTCGACGTGGCGACCGAGCACGACCAGACAGACGGTGAACGGGGTCGCCAGGATCAGGCCGATGGGCCCCCACAGGAAGCCCCAGAACAGGGTCGAGACGATCACCGCGAAGGGCGAGAGCCCGGTGGAGTGCCCATAGAGCAGGGGCTCGATCACCTGCCCGAACACCGGCTCGGCGATCAGGAACAGGGCCGCGGTGGCGATGACCATGTTCCAGCCCGGATCGACGGCCGCCGCCAGCGCCACCGGGAGGATGCCGGAGATGAAAGCGCCGATGTAGGGCACGAAGCGCATCAGCGCGGAGAATACGCCCCAGAGCAGCGGGTTGGGCACGCCGATGAACCACAGGCCGACGCCAACAATGACGCCGAACGCGGCGTTCATGCCGAGCTGAGCCAGGAAGTAGGTCCCGAGCCGTCCGGCCGCGTCGTCCATCGCC
>NZ_JAKSYK010000008.1:0-6203 GCF_022829425.1 Methylobacterium sp. J-072
GGCGATGGACGACGCGGCCGGACGGCTCGGGACCTACTTCCTGGCTCAGCTCGGCATGAACGCCGCGTTCGGCGTCATTGTTGGCGTCGGCCTGTGGTTCATCGGCGTGCCCAACCCGCTGCTCTGGGGCGTATTCTCCGCCCCCGCACGGGAGAGGGGACCCGCGCCGCATCTGGAAATGTTTGAGTCTGTCAGGGGCGGGCGGCGTGCCGGATCAGCGGGCCGTGCGGTTGGCGGCGAGGTCGCCGGCGATGGCCTGCATCACCGACAGGGTGTCGACCTCGTCCTGCTCGGCGCCGTGGTCGCTGAGCTTCACGATCACGGTGCCGGTCTCGCGGTTGACGTAGACGTACTGGCCGTAGACCCCGATCGCCGAGATGTCGCTCTCGTCGCCCCCGGGGGCGTGCCACCACTGGGCCGAATACTGCCAGCCATCGACCGCCCGGCGGGCCGGCGTCTCGATCCGGTCGATCCAGCGGGCCGGGATGATGCGGTTCTGCCCGGCGCGGCCCTGGTCGGCCACCAGGAGCCCCAGGCGGGCGAAGTCGCGGGGCACGGCGTTGATGCAGCAGAATGCCTTCTCGATGCCGCCGGCCCGGTCGAGGTTCCAGGTGGCGTCGGCCTGGGCGCCCATCGGCTTCCAGATCCGCTCCGACAGCAGGTCCGCCAACGGCTTGCCCTCGACCCGCGCCAGGATCAGGCCGAGCAGCTCGGTGTCGATGCTGCGGTAGCGGCCCTGACTGCCGGGCTTGAACGCCAGATGCGCGTTGTCGCGCACGAAGGCGGTGATGTCCCGGGTCAGGTACATCCCGGCGGTGCCGGTCAGCGGATGCTGCGGATCGTAATTCTCCGGCACGGCGATCCCGCTCGTCATGTCGAGGAGGTCGCGCACGGTGATCTGGCCGAACACCGCGGCGTGGCGCAGCTCGGGCAGCAGGGCCGAGACCCGGTCGGTCTCCGCGAGCTTGCCGCCCGCCACGGCGGCGCCGACCAGCAGCGACACGATCGACTTCGCCACCGACCAGGACGGGAACAAGGTCGCCGGGCCGGTCCCGGGGCGCTGCCATTCATGGATCAGAACCCCGTCCTGCACCACCAGGAAGGCGTTGGTGTGCGTCTCCGCCAGCATCGTGGCGAGCGGGACCGGCTTCCCCTTCCAGGGGACGCGATCGAGGATCGGACTCGGCCGGAATGCCAGGTCGCGGGCCTGTTCGGGCGCCTGCACCACCCGGCTCGGGAACCACGGTCCGATCTCGGACGGCTCGAGGACCGCCAGGGCCGCCAGGGTGACCGGATCGGGGACGTCGATCAGCGCGGTGGCGGTCCAGGCGCAGCCGGCCGCCACGATGCCGCCGGCCGCGGCGATCACGCCCCAGCGCGGGCCCCGCCGGCGCCCCGGGCGGGGGCGGGCCGAAGGCTCCGGGATCGCGGACGACGCAGTCATGATGGATCGGTGTCGCTCTGGATCGTCACGGTCAGGGCGCCGTCGACCGGGGTCCGGCGCGCGCGGCGACCATGATGAGGAGGCGTTAACGAAGGGCCAACCGGGCCGGACGTTGCATTCGGATCTCAGCCGCACGTGTCCGGCGCGGGCGATCCGAAAATGTTCATGGATTCCACGGAAAAGGGCTGTCGAAGTCTGGCGGCATCTTATGGGACGAGACGGCTGCGCACAAACGCTAGCCTGCCGTCCTTGTCTGGTCGTCTATGGTGACCCGAAAAGTCGGGTTTCATTTGAGACTGGCTCCGTTCCTGCACAAAAGGTCTTCCGCGCGATGAACCCTTACCTGATCCTCGGGCTCGCGATCGGCGCGGAGGTCACCGCCACCCTGGCCCTGAAGGCGGCCGACGGCCTGACGCGGCCCGTGCCGACCCTGATCGTGGCGGTGGGCTACGGCACCGCCCTGTGGCTGATGTCGAACAGCATGGACATGCTGCCGATCGGGGTCGTCTACGCGATCTGGTCCGGGGTCGGCATGATCGGCGCGGCGCTCGGCGGCGCGTGGCTGTACGGCGAGGCGATCAGCCCGACCATGCTGGTGGGGATCGCGATCATCGCGGTGGGCGTGGCCGTCCTGGCGTCCGGGCAGGGCCAGCACTGAGCCGGCCCCGGCTTCGGCATGCTCAGAATCGGCCCGCGATGGTGAGGCGCACGGCCGTGGGCTCGACCGGGTGGAACACGCGGTCGGTCAGGCCCTCGGCCGGCTCCCCGGGCAGGCGCGAGACGTAGGCGTAGGTGATCTGGTCGGACCGGCTGTTGGTCAGGTTCAGCACGTCGAGGGAGACGCTGACCCCGTTCTCGAAGGCGTAGCCGACCCGGCCGTTGAACAGGGCGGTCGGGCGCGAGCAGATGGAGTTGTCCTCGATCAGGGGGCGCGGCCCGAAATACCGGAACCGCAGGGAGCCGAACCAGCCGAGCGGCTCGCCGAAGGTGATGCCGGCCGACGCGATGGTGGTGGGCGCTTCCGGCACCCGGTTGCCGACCGGATCGACGTCGGAGAACCGGGCATTGGTGATCGTCAGGTCGCCCTCCAGCGAGAGAAACGGGGTCACCGCGTAGCGGTTGGTCCACTCGACCCCGAAGCGCCGGGTCGGGCGGCTCGGCTCCGTGGTGCCGGTGTCGCCCTGGAACAAATTTTCGGACGCGAAGTCGAGCCGGAACAGGGCGAGGCTCGTCTCCAGCCCGGCGATCGAGCGGTTGCGCAGCCCGACCTCGTAGCCGGTCGAAGGCACCAGGAACGGCGAGCGGGTGGTGTTGAACAGCGAGCTCGCCGGATCGACCGTGGCGGTCACGCCGCGTACGTCGTTCGAGTGGAAGCCGCCGCCGTAATTCACGTAGAGCTCGGTGTCGAACCATGGCCCGAGGGTCAGACCGAGCTTCGGGTTGACGATGGCATCGCGCGCCCGCCCGGAATTGGCCGGCGTGTCCGAGGCGACGCGGGCCGCGTAGCCGTCGGCGCGGAAGCCGAGGCTGGTGCGCAGCCAGTCGGTCCAGCGCACCCGGTTGTCGAAGTAGAACGCGCCGCTCGTCTCCAGCACGCGGTCGTCGAGCACCCCCGAGCGGTATTGCCGGTTCGTCGTGTTGAACAGGCCGACCCGGATGCTGTCGGTTCGGGTCTGCACGCCGATCTCGTTCTCCATCGGCCGCCCGAACAGGTCGCCCTGGAAGATGTGCAGCGCCTCGCCGCCGCCGATGATGCGCTGGTCGAGCTGGTGGAACTGGTCGCCGCTGACCGGATCGTTGAGGAAATAGGTGAAGTCGTTGAACAGGTTGAGCTGCGAGCGGATCACGTAGGCCGAGGCCCGGGTCACGCCGGTTTCGTCGGTGCTGCTGAAGCGGCCGGACAGCGAGAAGCGGCTCGTATCGCCGCCATCCGTGGGGTTGATCGTGCCGTAGCGGCCGATCAGCCCCTGGACGACCGCCCGCTCAGGGATCTGGTTGGTGGCGGTCCAGCGGCCCGCATAGGCCATGCCGGTGACCGAGAAGCCGTCGAGCGCCGTGCCCTGGCTGTAGCGGGCGACGGTGCTGATCTTGCGCAGGGCGTCCGGGACCACCCAGGGCCCGTCATAGACCTGCGCGTCACCTGCAACCAGAAGGTTGCCGTCGCCGAGCAGGGTCGAGGCGATGCTGAGCGCCCGCTTGTAGCCGAAGCTGCCGATGGAGGTGAGCGCGAGGTTCTTCTGGACGGTGTCGAGATAGTCGATCCGCACCGAGCCGGCGGAGGCGAAATCGCCGTCGCGCACGAAGTACGGCCCCTTGTGGAACTCCACGGCGCCGACGAGTTCCGGGATCAGGAAGTTGATGTCGGCATAGCCCTGGCCGTGAGCATGGGTGCGCATGTTGAGCGGCATGCCGTCCAGGAACAGGGCGATGTCGGTGCCGTGGTCGAGGTTGAAGCCGCGCAGGAAGAACTGGTTGGCCTTCCCCTCCCCGCTGTGCTGGGTGACGATCAGGCCCGGCACCGCCTCCAGCACCTCGCCGGGGCGCGTCACCGGCCGGCTGTTGAGCTGGGCGCCGGTGATCACCCCCGCGCTGGCGGAATCCACGGTCAGGAGCGGACCGCCGATGCCAGTCACGCCGCCGACATAGCCCGCACTCGCGGCGGCACCGCCCCGCGGCGGCGCGGAAGGCTCGGCGGTGACCGAGATCTCGTCCAGGGTGGTCTCGGCGGCTTGCCGGTCCTGGGCGGACGCCGCCGGAATCAGGACCGCGAGGCTTATGGTCGTCAGCGTGGAAAGTCTTGAGCGCGCGGAGCGTGGGGCAGGATGGGGCACGGGACCTCGGGCGACGGCAGTGGCACGTCACCGCGAACGAGGCCGTGCCGACCGCGCTCGCGCACGGGCGTCCCGACACCCGCCAGGACACCCCGCCCAGCGCGTTTCGCGTGTGACCACGACTGACGGCAGGTCTCCTGGCTCACGGGTCGCCGCCCTCCCGTCGTCTTCCCGGGCGAGGTGGCCCAGTGACGTGGTGACGAGAAGGCTCACCGCTTACAGTTGCGGGGGCAGCCGCGGCTTCGGGCAAAAGACCCCTCACCGCGTTCCCTTTTGATCCCCGAAGGGAACCGTCTCGGCCACCATCGAGCCAAGGCGCCGGTCCCGTCAACGCCCCGGCACCGGTTGGCGGCCGGTGTGTCTCCCGGATGACACCGGGGCCTCGGCCGAGCGCCCTCCCCGCAGCGCAAGGTTCCGAGACGGGTGCCGGATCCCGTGCCGCTCGGATTCCGGCCATGGCGCTAACATGCTGATAGAGCCGCTGTTTTTCGGAGAACTTGGTGGTCCGGCGGCGGGCGCCGTCTTCGTCCCGGGGGGAATGGCCCCGGGGCTTGCCGGCTGTCCGCTGGCGTCCGCGGAACGGTGCACTCCGCGAGGTGCAGGCGAAGGCTCGCCACATCCTCGCCGCGAACGTGCACGCAAGCTTGGCGCCTACAACGACGGCGGGAGGCGATACCGCGATGGCGCGGTCGTCTCGCACCGAAACGCGGCTGCAGGAGGACGGAGCGCTGATGCATGCAGGGTAGCGAGAGGACTAAGATTGTGTCCGGGCTGGTCGTCCTGGCGCTCGCCGGCGGCCTCGGGGCGTGCAACATCACGGCCTCACCCTTGGTCACAGGATCGATCCCCGACCGCAAGGCGCCCTTGGTCGTCAGCGATGAAGAGCGCGATTGTCTCGGCCGGGCCATGTATTTCGAATCGAACCGCAGCGACGAGGGCGGCCTGCTCGCCGTCGGCACCGTGGTCATGAACCGGCTGGAAGCCGCGATCTTCCCGGGCGGCATCTGCGCGGTGGTCGGCCAGCCCGGCCAGTTCGCCCCCGGCGTGCTCACCAAGCCGATGCAGGAGCGCGACCTGCAGAAGGTCGCCGACGCGGCCGACGCGGTGCTGGCCGGCGAGCGGCACCCGAAGGTCGGGAAGGCGATGTATTTCCACACCGCGGGCCATCACTTCCCGTACAAGAACATGCATTACGTGGCCGTGGCCGGCGGCAACGCCTTCTACGAGAAGCGCGATTCCCGCGCGGCCCGGAAGGAAATGCCGAATTCCCCCGCGCTGCCGACGACGGTCTCGACCTACGCGGCGATCCCGGCTCTGCCGGCGGCGCAATAGGGCCGTTCCCGGCACAGGATCCGCCGTAGCCCTGCCTGGTCCGGTCGCGGGCCGGGGGAGCCTGCCCTCGTGGCGTAAAGTGCCCGACACGATCGCCGGGCAGGTCGGCCTCGGATCACGCGTCCGAGGCCGGGGGGATCCCGATTTCCTCGGAGAGTGTCGAACCGAAGCCAGATCTTAAAGTTGTATGCTCGCATTCAACTCGGCTCTTGCGCGACGATGTCTGAGGATGACGGTTTCGGCCGCATGGTGGACGCTGCCATCGCGGCGCATGAGCTCCTGCTCGCGCATGGCACGTCGACCATGCAACTCCTGTCGCGCTTGCTGCTGATCGAGGTCGGCGCGGAGATCGCGCTGCGCCGCGATGCGGAGACCGCCGCGAACGACAACCCCGACGATCCGGACGGGTAGAGCACCTCACAAAACGCCCGATCACCGGGCGCCTCCCTCTGCACACGACAGAGCAGTGGGCGTTTTGTGAGAGGCTCTTAGGGCGCTTGCCGCCGACGTGGATACCGGTTCGGCGTCAGCGAGCGGAGCACATCGAGGACGGCTCTCGTGCGGATCCGGCGAAGGCCGATTCATCCGTCCAGGCC